>JAIBAG010000018.1 GCA_019695305.1 bacterium | reverse complement strand
ACGAAACAGCTTCAAAGGGATCGGCCCTAAACGGTGGTAATGGCTTGCTGGGATAAATTAATTCAGGTGGGGGTATTGTTACAGGCCCTGTTAACAAAGGTGTTTCGGGTAAAACAACCACAGGTTCTTCTACAACTGTAAGAGCTTTAGGAGTAATAATAAGAGCGCTTGTTTCATTGGGAGTGGGGATACTAGCAAGGGTTGCGGTGGAAAGTGCCATGGTGGCTAAGCCTTTGCCAATGGTGGCATCGGCCTGGATGGCTTGGTGTGGTGTATCCGCTGTTGTAGAATCAACAACACCCTTAGCGGTAGTTGCTGCGCCTAAGCCAACCCCACCCCATCCTATGTAGGGGATTGTGGGCGGACAGAAGTAAGCAATGCCGCCCAACACAAGGGTTGAACCCAACGCCAGCCACGGGTGTTCCGATACATCAAAAGCTCCCTCGGCCATGGCTGTAACGGGGGAATAACCAAAAGTTTTAAGATCCACTTTTTTGTCAATATCGGTATTCCAGTAAGCTAAAGCCAAATCATAAGCATTGCCCGACCAGCCCATTTCATCGTACAAAAAATTAGTTGTAATATGTCTAATATCTTCATCCGGAGATAAACTTTTAAAGGCAAGCCCCTGTAAAATAAGTTCCTGCGAAAAAGCCCGCTGATACGATTCCCATAAGGCATCATGATCAACCGTGGCATAAGAATCGAGGGTGAGATTTCCTAAAGCTAAATTGCGCAAGCGGTAAAGACTATCGTGCACGCCATAATCGTTTGTACCCACGCCAAGAATACCAGATTTTTGAGCCGCATCCACACAGTGGGATGCCAGGTTTCTTATTTGAACATAAAATGGTTCTAAAATGGACGGTAATGTGGAGGAGCTCATACCCAAGTTATCGGTATAAGCTTATTAATGTTCATTCAAAAAAGGAGATAAAAGGTAGAAAGTGAGAACAGTTTGTTATCAGTCTTATGCGATGCGTTGTTCCAATTTCATCGCGCGTTTCTTTTCTTTTTCTACATCGGCCCAGATGAGATCGGTTACATTTAAACCAAGCATGAATTTGGCTTCAAAGCCAAAGTGGCCTAATATTTCGGGGGCGGTGAGTAAAAAGTTAGGGGAGGGGGTTTTGTAATCAAGCGGGAATAAATCGGTAAAGTTTTTATGATTGGTCTCAAACACCGGATGCATGAGTGCTTGCTGTTTAAAAATTTCAAAATCGTTTTCCTTCATGGGAAAAAGCGTGTCTTCATCTTCTTTTTTGCTCATGAGCGGGAAAGTTAAATTGAGCTTAGATTCCGAAAATGGAATGAGATCCCATAGCTTTTTCATGATGTTGTCATGGAGCTCGTTAAAAAATTCAAAGTCGGCTTCCATCTGCGATTTATCGAGCAAATAATTAACCGCAATGGTGGTAAAATCACTTTTGCGCTTGAGTTGCACATACAAATAATCAATTCCAATCATGTTGGTTCCGTTTAATATTAAAAGATTATTGTGCATGGGCGGAGGCAGTAGCTCGGTGGGTACTTCAAAAAAACAGGTGTGCCAATACGCTTTTGGTTTTAAACTTTTGGCAAATTTTCTTATTTTTCTAAACCTAAAAAGGGATGGCAAGTAAGGTAGCAATTTTTCAATTTGTGTGTTCCATATCACATAGCGCGATAAAATAGTGCCGTCACTACCTGCAAGCGTTGCTCCTTCAAAAATACCGTTTTTATAAAGCAGCTTTTCAATTTTGGCATCGGGCCTATAAGCGCCTTCGTGATGCTGGATGCGTTCTATAAATAATTTTTTAAGCGCGTTTTGGCCTCCCTGCATCGATAAAATTTCGCCGTCGCTGGGGTTTAACAAATCGGCCATCTGAAACGCAAATACGGGGTTGTTACGGTGTGGCAAAATTAAGTTAAGTTGCGCATCTAAAAAATTTCCCAAAACACTATTTTGAGACGGAGCATCAATATCGTTTAAGGTGTAATGCAAAGTGCTCATTTTTACAAATTTGGCAAAACGGCGGCGTTCCATAAAGCCCTGCGGATGAGCCGTGTTGTATAAATCCTGAACGTCAATTTGATGCTTGTATTGGGATAATTTTTCTAAAAAAGGTTTTAAATTGTCGTAGTCGTCTGGAAACTCGCGTTCCAATTCTTCGTAATATGTAAGCGGGTTAGACGAAATATCGATACGTTTATCGGGATAAATAAGCTGCAAAGGTGATAACTTTTGTGAAAGAGCCTGAATATCAACATCGGGAATGTTAAGACGGCCTAAAATAGAACGTAAGAGCTTGGAGTGTAAATTGGTAACAGGGTAGGGGTCTGATAAGTTTTCGGTGTCGTGAAAAGGATTGGGGTTTAACACATGAACGGTAAGACCCCTTCGGGCTAAAAAAGCCGCCGTAATAAGGCCGGATAACTCCGTACCAATGACTAATGCATCGCAATAACGTTCTAACATTTAAAAATGAAATCCCACTTTTCCGGCCACTGTATAGGGCAGCATGCCAAAGGCATTGTTGCCGGTACCTAAGTCGTCAATAATGGCTGCCGAGCGAAATGTGCCGGCAAGCCCTGTAGACAAGGTATCGGAAATATAATAATCGAGTCCTAATTCAATTTGTCCGCCTAAGCCCACACCATTATGGGCACCGCTTGTAGCATAAGCCCCCACACCAATGCCAGCATAAGGATCCCATTTACCTGACTCGTCATCAAAAAAATACAATTTAATGGTAGCGGCCGGAAGCGCCATAATCACCATATTGCCGCTACTGGTATCGTGAGTAGAAGCCCAGGCTTCTACTGTGAGAGAAAAGCGCTGGTTAAATCGATAATCAAAAAAAGCACCGCCACCCGGGCCGGCATCAAAGCCGGGAGCAGTTTCGAGCACCTGGATATTGCCCAGGGCATACACACCAATGGTTTTATTTTTTGTACTGCGCGCCCAAGAAGGCGCGCTTAATAATAAAAAAGCCGTAACAATGACGGCCAAAAGCTTTTTCATATTTACCCCCTGGTTGATGCTGCAATAACTTATTTTAGCTCTACGAAATAATAACCTGACGACCCTTTACAGTTACTTTGCCCCGTGCCACAAGGTCTACGGCTTTGGGAAGAAGTTGGTGCTCCTCTAATAAAATTTTATCGGCTAAACTTTCGGGTGTTTCACCCGCATCTATAGGAACAACCGATTGCATAATAATGGGGCCTGTATCACAACCTTCATCGGCAAAATGAACTGTGCAGCCGGCAAATTTAACACCATATTCCAGTGCATCTTTTTGGGCATAACGGCCCGGAAACGATGGCAAAAGGGAGGGATGGATGTTGATCACCTTCGTGGGAAAAGCTTTAATAAATGAAGGGGATAAAATACGCATAAAGCCGGCCAGAACTACTAAATCTACTTTATGTTCGTTTAAACAGTTGATTAATTTTTTATCGTAATCTTCGCGTGATTCGCCGGCTTGCGGTTCTATTACAAACGCCGGAATGCCAGCCTTGCGCGAACGTTCTATGGCGCGCGAATCGGGTTTGTTAGAAATAACAACACCTACGGTTGCGGCTAATTTACGTTCGTAGCGGGCGTCAATTAAGGCTTGTAAATTAGTGCCTCTCCCCGAAACCAACACACCTAATGTTAAGGTTTTTTCAGACAAGTTCTACTCCTGTAGTTGAACGTTTTACAATGTTGCCCATTAACGAGGCTTTATAGCCTTGAGCTTTACAAATATCTATAACATTTTGAGCGTCTTGGGAAGAGGCAATCACCACAAAACCTACTCCCATGTTAAATACGCGCCACATTTCATCTTCGGGCACTGCACCCAAATGCTTTAACACTTTAAAAATGGCAGGTGTTTCTATTTTATTTTTTTCAATACGGGCGGCAAGGGCATTGGGCAACACGCGTGGCAGGTTTTCTACAATGCCGCCGCCAGTAATATGTGCCAAAGCTTTTACTTTTACTTTTTTAATGAGCTCTAATACCGGATTAACGTAAATTTGAGTGGGTACTAGTAAAACTTCACCAATGGGCTTATCTAGTCCTTCTTTAAAAGTTTTAATGTTGATGTTATTTTTTTCAATGATTTTACGAACCAGCGAATACCCGTTAGAATGAACGCCCGAGCTGGCTAGCCCAATAACAGCATCGCCTTCAGCAACTTTGGAGCCGTCAATAATATCTGGTTTATTAACAGCGCCCACCGAAAAACCGGCCAGGTCAAATTCACCCTTGGCATACATGCCGGGCATTTCGGCCGTTTCACCACCAATAAGGGTGCAACGAATGTTGGCCAGTGCGCCAGCAATGCCTTTAATAACGTCGCGTGCCTGGGCGCGCTCTAGCTTGCCGGTAGCATAGTAATCTAAAAAGAAGAGGGGTTCGGCACCGCAGCAAACAAGGTCGTTCACACACATGGCCACTAAATCAACGCCTACGGTGTTAAAAACATTCATTTCAAATGCCAGTTTTAATTTAGTGCCAACGCCATCGGTGGACGATACCAAAACAGGTTCTGGAAATTTTTTGAGATCTAATCCAAAAAGCCCAGCATATCCACCTAAGCCCCCTAAAAGTTCGGGGCGCTGGGTTTTTTTAACCATGTCACCAATGTCATCAACCAGGCCATCGCCTTCGTCTATATCAACACCGGCATCTTTGTAAGTAGTTGGAGTTACCATTATTAATGAGCACCTTCTGTTGGAGCCGGAGCAGGTGCTGGAGTTGGAGCCGGTGCTGCGGGTTCAGCGGGAACAGCAGGCTGAGTTTGGGCCGGTTGTGGGTTAGTAGGTGGTGTTGTGGTTCCTGCCTCGGGAGCAGGAGCCGGTGCTGCTGGCGCTGTTTCGGCTCCAGGAGCAACGGGAGCTTCGGCTGCAGGAGGTACACCCTCGGGAGCCGGTACGGCTTCCTCTGTTTTAGGTGCATCTTTTAAGGTTGTATCGGCATAAACAATGGTGTTGTTTTTGGTGAGCTCGGCCACCAATTCATCTTTCACCTGCTTGGTGAGCTGCATTTCAATGCCTTTTTCGGCATCTTCAAAAGGAATTTCTTTTTGGTCGCTGAGCACTTTAATAATTACATAACCCTTTTTAACTTCTATAGGGTCGGATACTTCGTCTTTTTTCATTTTAAAAGCAACGGGCCCCACTTGTTCCATTCCACGACGGGCAAGGCGTTTGTCTTCAATGTTAATATCGCCCATGTTGCCGCCTTTTTTCTTGGTGGCTTTATCGTCCGACATTTCTTCTGCTACTTTGGCAAAGTCTTCACCGGAAGCTAAGCGGGCTTTAATTTGTTTGGCTTTTTCCAGGGTTTTTTGTTTTTCGTCGGCGGAGGGCTCACGATTGGCAGCGGTTTGGTCTTTATTATCGCTGGTGGGTTCGGGCATTAACCAGTCTATTGTAATTTGAGCGGCTTCAAGCGTGGTAAACTCGGATGCTTTTTTGTCGTCGTAATAGGTTTTGGCTTTCTTTTTTACTTCGGCATCTACCAGAGCTTGCGAGATGATAATTTTTTTGTAGAGGGCAGCTTTGGTAAGGGCTTCATTATCGCGGTCGAGACCACGTTTTACAGCTTCTTGATACAAGAGTTCTTGTTCTACCAGGTTTTCTACCAGTTTCTTTTTAGCGATGGGGTTTTTAAGTTGGGCTCCTACGCGTGGGTTGATTTTTGCTAAAAATTCAAGAGTGCCTTCCTTGATGGTGCTTTTGCCTATCAGTACCATGTCTTTACCGGTGTTAACGGCATCTAAGGGGTCGCCGCCGGCGGTGTTGGAAGAGAGTTTTACCTGCGAACAGGATACTAAAAGAATGGATACTGCCAGAAGAAAACGTTTCATGAAAAGCCTCCTTTGTGTGGTGGCGGATCTTAGCCTCACAGCTTTGTAATTGCAAGGATTTCTACCTTGCTTTTTGATAATAAAACCAGTAACTAAGCCCTCTTAAAAAACATTTCAACTTTTATACGGTTATAGTTATGGCAAACGAGCTTAAATTGGGTTTACCCAAAGGATCCCTTCAAGAATCAACTTTTCGCCTGTTTAAAAAGGCAGGTTACGATATTAACGCCTCATCGCGTTCTTATTTTCCATCTATTAACGATCCCGAATTATCCGGTATGCTCATCCGCGCCCAAGAAATGGCACGGTATGTACAAGATGGTGTGCTTGATGCAGGCTTAACTGGCCGTGATTGGGTGATGGAAGAGGGAGCCAAAGTAGTAGAAGTGGCCGAGTTAAAGTATGCTAAAGCCGGCTTACGTCCCGTGCGCTGGGTGTTGGCTGTGCCTAACGATTCTAAAATTAAAACTGTGAAAGATTTGGAAGGAAAGCGTATTTCTACCGAACTGGTTAAGTATACACAGCGCTTTTTAAAAGAAAAAAAGGTAAATGCCTCGGTTGAGTTTTCGTGGGGTGCTACCGAAGTAAAGCCTCCTGTTTTAGCCGATGCTATTGTAGAGCTTACCGAAACCGGTTCGTCATTGCGCGCCAATAATTTACGCATTGTTGATACTCTTTTAGAATCAAACACTTTGTTTATTGCCAACAAAGATTCGTGGAAAAACCCCTGGAAAAGACAAAAGATTGAAAACATGGTGATGTTGTTGCAGGGTGCTATTGCTGCCGAGGAAAAAGTGGGTTTAAAAATGAATATTCCCAAGGCGAATCTTAAAAAAATTATGGCATCTCTTCCATCGCTTAAATCGCCTACTGTTAGCGAGCATTTAGACGGTAAAGGTTTAAGTTTAGAAGTGATTGTGGCCGAGGCTACCGTGCGTGATATTATTCCGCAACTTAAGGCTGCGGGTGCTAGTGGCATTGTAGAATACCCCTTAAATAAAGTTATCTATTGAAGGGGCTAGCGTCGCCCCCTCCACCGGCAAAGCCGGACGGAGCCTCCCCTTCAACGGCCCGTTGAGCTTGGTTTATTATGACGATTAAAGCCATCACAGGAATGAAAGATAATCTTTCTCCCGACATTGCCTTGTGGCAAGCGGTAGAAAAAACTGCCCGTGAGCATTTTTCAAAATATTTTTACGAAGAAATTAGAACCCCTCTTTTAGAAGAAACTTCCCTTTTTGAACGCGGTATTGGCACCGAAACCGGTGTTGTAAAAAAAGAAATGTATACCTTTGATGATAAGGGTGGCGATTCTGTTACTTTGCGTCCCGAAGGCACAGCCTCCGTAGTCCGCGCCTACATTGAACATAATATCCAGCGCGCCGATCCGGTGACAAAATTTTATTATATCGGCCCCATGTTTCGCTATGAACGCCCGCAGAAGGGCCGGCTTCGCCAGTTTCATCAGATTGGTGTAGAATTATTTGGCGCTACCGAACCTGCCGCCGATGCCGAAGTAATTGGCATGCTCGATTTGTTTTTTCAAAAAGTGGGCGTTAAAAATTACGAGCTGCAAATTAACAGTTTGGGTTGTACTGAATGTCGTGTACCGTTTCAGAAAAAATTGACAGATCATTTAAAATCCCTTGCGGGCGAATTATGCGCCGATTGCCAAGAACGCATCACTAAAAATCCCATGCGTGTTTTTGATTGCAAGGTAGAAAAGTGTAAAGAGAAGTTGAAGGCCGCACCAGTTTTGTTAGATGCACTTTGTGTTCCATGCAAAACACACTTTGATGCGGTAAAAAGTGGTTTGGATGCCGCTCAAACAAAATACATCGTGAATCCCCGTATTGCTCGCGGGCTTGATTATTACCAACGCACAGCGTTTGAATTTTTATCCAACGATTTAGGATCGCAAAATGCGTTTGCCGGTGGCGGGCGTTATGATGGACTCGTGAAAGAATTGGGTGGCCCGGATGTTCCCGCCGTTGGTTTTGCGCTGGGTATGGAACGTCTCATTCTTCTTTTGGGTGATAAAAAACCAGAAGTAGGCGGCAAAAAAACCTATATAGTTTTTATGGGCTCCGGCACAGAATCCCCCGCTCGTAAATTGGCCGGTGAACTTCGAGCAAAAGGAATGACTGTTGAAATTGATTACGCCGAAAAATCGATGAAGGCTCAGTTGCGCCGCGCCGGTAAATACAATTTTGATTATGTCATCATCCTAGGCGAGAGCGAACTTGCAAAAGGTGTTGCTCAATTAAAAGACTACAAAACCGGCGAGCAAAAAGAAGTGGTTTTTTCTTCCATTGCGTCTCTTTTTTAGGCTATTGAACCAAATCCCATCCCAAAATTGCAGGGCCCTGCAGAATACAATTATCAAAAGTATCGCGTATATAAATTTGATGATGAGCGCTTCCTGTTTTTGTCATTTGCAGGACATCATTCCCAATAAGTTTTAGTATAAAGGAACCATATTCGCTGGAGTTAAATGTTTGGGTTTCGCTATTTTCATTTAAGGAGTTTGTGGTAAAGGTGATGTTTGAATAATCTTCATTTAATATAGCATCAAGGTTATGGGCTCGTTCCATTAAAGTAACCTGGTTATTATCAGTGTCTAAAGAGAGGGTCATGTAATCGGGTTTTTCGTTTTCCGACCCTTTTGAATAGCGGTAACACCAATCGCCCATCAGCTTTCCTGTTTCATTTTCGTTTTCATCATTGGGAGGGTTTTCATCGGAGCCATGAGAAGCATCGGAGTTGCGGCAAAAGGAGTAGGGCTGGCTCTCATAGAGGCCATCTACACAATCATTACCCATGTTGTCGCAGGCCGCTGTGCTCAGAACTATGAGAGCAAAAAGTATGAGGAGGTAAGTTTTCATAAATGAGTGTAAGCTACTAACTAGTTATCGGGTTTAAAGGTGTATGAAGTTGTATTACATTTTATTAAGGGAGATTTTTGGCTCTTGCTATGTTTGGCATTTTTGAGGTTTTGCCACCCCCAGATTAACTAACTCCCTGAATTTACTCCCCATTTAAAATTGATCGCGGTGCCAGGCACGCCCATAAAATATTGATAAATATAAGTATTTTATTCTTTAAGAGGCGTTTGTGATGGCACCTGAATTGCAAAAATATCTTTTAGTTTTGATAGTTTAGTGAACGATGCTACACTGTAAAAACAGGGTACAATATAACCTTTATTTAAGGATTTCATGAATTGGCTTTTTTCTAAATTAGGTGTGGATGATATTAATGGTTTGATTACGAAGTACAGCGATCTCATCTTGGCGGGTCTTGTTATCAGCGTGTTGTCGATGATCATTATCCCGTTGCCACCCTGGTTACTGGATATTTGTCTTACTATTTCTATTTCGTTAGGCGTTATCATTCTTCTTGTATCGCTCTATATTTCAGACGGATTAAAGTTAGCTTCATTTCCCACCATTTTGCTTATTTCAACTTTGTATCGCTTGGCTCTTAACATTTCATCTACCCGTCTCATTTTATCCGAAGGCTATGCCGGTGAGGTGATTGAGGCATTTGGTAATTTCGTGGCCAGAGGCCAGCTTGTGGTGGGGCTTGTTTTGTTTGTGATTATTACCCTGGTTAACTTTATTGTGGTGGCCAAAGGTGCCGAGCGTGTATCCGAAGTGGCGGCCCGTTTTACCTTGGATGCTATGCCGGGTAAACAAATGAGTATTGATGCCGACTTACGCGCGGGCACCATTACCATGGACGAAGCCAAAGCGCGCCGTAGCCAATTACAACGCGAATCGCAAATGTACGGAGCCATGGATGGTGCCATGAAGTTTGTAAAGGGTGATGCCATTGCGGGTATTATTATTACGGTCATCAACTTAATTGGTGGCCTTGTTATTGGTGTGATGCAGCGGGATATGAGTTTTGAAAAAGCGGCGCATACATACTCCATCCTTTCCATTGGTGATGGTATTATCAGTATGTTGCCTGCGTTTATTATTTCGATGGCGGCCGGTATTGTGGTTACCCGTGTGTCTTCCGATAATAAAGAAGCAAGCTTGGGTAAAGATGTTATTGGTCAAATTACGGCTTATCCCAAAGTATTTATGATTGCCTCAGTGCTGCTCTTGGGTATGGCGCTGGTGCCCGGGCTTCCTAAATTACCGTTTATCTTTTTAGGTTTATTACTGGGCGCTTATGCTTTTTACAGTACGCGTAAAAAGGAAGAGAAAATTCAAAAAATTATTGATCAGCCTAAAGAAGAAAAAGTTAAAAAGGCTATCGAAAAGCATGGCGATCAATTGCCCTTTATTATGCCGTCGCCTATTTCGCTTGAAGTGGGTAGTAATATTATTCCCTTTGTAGACGACAGTAAAGACGGGGGCCGCTTTATAAACGAGCTTATTCCGTTACTTCGTCACGGCTTATACTATGAATTGGGCGTTAACTTCCCCGGAATCCAAGTGCGTGGGCAAACAGTGGACATGGAGCCCGATGCGTATGTGATTAATATTAACGAAGTGCCAGTGGCGCGGGGCAAAATTATGCAGGGCTGTATTTTAGTGGGCGAGCCTTTAGAGCAATTGCAGCTTTTTAATATTACCGGAAAGGAAACTATTCATCCTATTGATGGTTCTATTGTTACCTGGGTATCCGATAAATATAAAGATGTGGCGGTACAGGCTGGTTTTAGAATGTGGGATATTTCGGAATATTTAATTTTGCATCTCTCGTATGTGTTGCGTAAGCATGCACATGAATTCTTGGGCTTGCAGGAAGTACAAACCCTTTTGAATGAACTTGAAAAATCGCACCCGGCTTTGGTGAAAGAATTAGTGCCTAAAGTTATTACCGTATTACAATTAGCCGAAATTTTTCAGCGTTTGGTGCAGGAAGAAGTATCTATCCGCGATTTAAAAAATATTTTTTCTACACTCGCGCAATGGGCCGAAATTGAACGTAATACTCTCATGCTCACCGAGCATGTGCGTGCCGGTTTAAAACGCTATGTGACGTTTAAATATTCGGGCCATGGTAATGCGCTGGCAGTATATTTATTAGATCCTCGCATCGAAGACATGGTGCGCGATGCCATTCGTACCACTGAGAAAGGGAATTATTTAGCGCTCGATCCCGAAATTACGCAGGAGATTATTGAAAATGTAGGTAAAGAAATTGCCTCCCATCCTTTTCCTCCGGGTGCTCGTCCGCCGGTAATATTAACCACGGCCGAAATCCGCCGTTATTTCCGTAAAATTATTGAGCTGGAATTTCCTCAGCTCTCCGTCTTGTCGTACCAAGAGCTTTCCGAAAACCTGCGTATTCAGCCCATTGCCCGCGTGAGCTTGCCGCGCTTGGTGGCTTCATAAAGTAATAAGGAAGTATTTTATGGGAAATTGGTGGGATGCCATTACAAGAAGACTACCGAATCCATTTGTAGATTCCGTTTCAGCTGATCCGTTTGATTTTTTTAAAAATCGTACCGATACTAATCCAAAAAAAATTGCTGTTATATTAAATCTCGATTCAGAAGAAAGGCATGTGAATAATGTAGAGATGAGCTCTACTGCTTTGTATGATGATGGATATGAGGTGATTGTTGTCTCCGTTAAAAAGCCTACAGATGTTGATCATTATATCCCGGCATCACAAGAAAATATAAGACGTGTTTTAAGTGAGTTAAAAACTTATGCACGTACTAATGATGAATTGTTATTTTATAATACAGGTCATGGTTTGGCTGGTGGCTTTAATCAAGATATAAATGAGTGGATTGATGTCGTTCCTTATCATCAACGTACTATTGTTATGGATCAATGCTTTTCCGGATGGGCGCGCACTTTTTTTGCCGATGATCCAAGGACCTTTTTAGCATTTTCAGCCAGTGAAAATGAAGAGGCTAGTTGTGGCTTTTTTGCGCCATATTTTTGGGCTAATAATGTACCTGATCAGAATGGTGATGGAGAAATCAGTTTTCGGGAAAGATATGCTTATGCAGAGGGATTTAACATTGGAGTGTCTCATTCTTTTGTGGCTGTTACTGATGGATATATTCAGGCAGGGGCGCCGGATTTCCCCGCACAAGTTGTGGATGTGAAAACGGCAGATGATTTGAATACGCAAATTGGCAGGCTTAAACCTGGACAATTTGCTTTGGTGACCTTTTCAGCCAGTTGGTGTGGGCCATGCAAGGAATATCGTCCCCAATTTGCAGTAATGGCCGAGCAGGCTCAGGGGCAAGTTTTGTTTTTACGCACAGAAAACGAAGCATTGGCACAATATTATGGTGTTATGAGTTATCCCACGGTTATGGTTTTTGATAACAGTGGCCATAATAGCATTATTTTGGACCGGAATCATCCTACGCAGGAGTTGGGGATGTTTCAGGCATTAAGCCCTTTGCAGGTGGCTTGTGAAAATATTGCTCTTGCAGACAATTCCCATAATATGTGGGCCGGGTTGAGATATATAGGAAGCTATCTAAGTAAATATTTAAAAGATCAAACTGTATTGCCTCTCGAAGAGGCTAGTTTGATTGATGAAACTTTTGTGAACTTGTTAAAGAGAACTATGGTGGAAGATGGGTACATGATGGGGATTGAAGAATGGATGCTGATAGAAGGTGCAGCCAATAATTTTGGGAAGCTTTTTTGGAAACCTAATGATTTCCAGTATTACCTGTCATTGGCTCTTGAAAACGACGATGGTAGATCAACATTTGGGAGTAGTTTATTGGATTGTACTTTTAAAGATCATGGGAACTTAATAAGTGCCGAAAACTGGGAGAAAGTGGGTTGGTGGTTGGGTGAGGGGAGTAATGCCCAAAAAAGAAAGGGTTTGGAATGGTTATTGATAAATACTCGTTATGGTATTTCACAGGCAGAACAAATAGCAAAAAAATATAGTACTGAAATAAAGGCCATGACACATAATTCAAATATTTTGATACGGCAAAATGCAATTGCACTATTATTTTCAATTCAGGATAATTTTTCTAATTTTACAAGCGGTGAATTGGTGGATGGTTTAATAGTCATGATAGATGCCAATAATTATGATATGCTCCGCATTGTTTTTAAAAAGATCAGGCCTTATTTATCTTTTGAAGATTTAAATGAAATTTTTGATTATTTAGTCTTACTCGATGAAGGAATATCGTTACAGGAATTCCCCGTAGATCGGTTAGCGGTGATGGTAGAGTATTTTGGACAGGATTTTTTGAGGGCAAAAGAACTTGAGTTACGACAAGGTTTATATGAGGAATGTGATGTGTTGTATGGCTTGGAGGACTCGCAGGTACCAGACTTGGAAAGGTTTTCACCTGTAAGGAATTATGCTTTATTGCTGAACGCAATGAATACTACAGATTTGTTGAATTTATCGGATGAGTTTTTTGATGCTGACCCTGCCGTTGTTTATCCGCACGAAAAAATGGCCCGTGCGATGATTGTTATTTTTACCAATATGTTTTTATTCGTTCATTTTAAGCAAGAAGGCCAGGAGATGGAAGCAGATGAAGTATTAGGGAGTCTGTTTGGTTGGATTAAGAATAATCTGGATTCTGATGTGAAAAGCGATATTAAAAAAGTAGCAAAGGAATATATTATTCCCGTGCTTCAGAATTGTGTATGGAGCCAGGGATATTTACATGGCACTTTTGATATAAATATAAATGATCCACTGGATGTTCTTGTGGATTTGTTAAAATAGCGTAAGCTAATACAAAATTTCAGCCCATTGCCCGCGTGAGCTTGCCGCGCTTGGTGGCGGCGGGTGCATAAGACCATAAGGGTAATTCCTATTAGAATTTTCAAAAAACATATTTCCTTTTCATAAAAAAGGCGTACTCTCTTCCCACATTTCAATTGCCTCACCTATGTTGTAGATGAGGCTCATAAAGGAGAGGTCATGAAGAAAATAGCACAAATTTTATCAGTTTGTTTTCTTGTTGCATTTGCAGCTTGTAGTTCTAGCTCGTCAGGTGGTTCAGCCAGTGGTTTAAATGGGGCAACTGAAGTACGGGGAACGGTATATGCGCCTAACGGTACCGATCCTATTTCGGGTGCAGTTGTTTATATTGATGATACGGCTTCCTCAATTTCCAAAGTAACAAAAAATAAAGGCGTTGTAACTCGTACAATTACTGCTACCTGTGACGAAGGGGAAGTGACCTGTGAAGATCCTAGTGGAACAGTTTGTGGAAGTACTTGTACTTGTGCTGATGGTACTTATGTTTTGGGGACCACAGATTGTGATACTTCAGCTACAACGATCACCTTTTGTAAAGGAGCTCAATGTGGCACGGCTGATTTAGATTGTGATGATCCAGATAATTGTGTGGCTAATATTAGTGGTGCTTCTAGTGGAGCAAATGCTATCAGTATAGCTGTTGTTACCGGAGCTTATGACCAAATTGAAAATGTATTGGCTAAACTAGGATATGGCGATGTGGATGAGGCCGGTTCTTTGGTTGTGGGAACAGAAACTTTTGATATTTACACTTGTGGTGGTTTGACCGATTATGAAATTTCTTTATTAGACAATGCGGATGACTATCAAACGTGCAACACTCTATTTGATAGCGCAGATGTTATGGATGATTATGATATAATTTTTATAAATTGTGGTGCGGATCAGAGTCTTGATGCTGCGGTTAGTGGATCTTTAATAAAAGCCCACTCTCATGCTGTTTCACGCGATTTTACTGAAACTCAGGTAGATAATATACAAGCTTATGTCAATAACGGTGGGCGCTTGTATGTGACCGATCGTTCCTACGATTTTATTGAGCAGTCATTCCCAAATTTTATGAAATTTAAAGATGATCCAGATGATGCTGCTACGCCCGGCAATTATAACGAAGCGTGGGATGGGGATGACGGTATTGTTTCAAATGCCACAATTAATGATCCTGGCCTAATTAGCTGGATTACTAGCAGTGCTATTACAACAAATACGATAGATTTTGATGATGCTCCGGGAAATAGTTGTGATACAACTGTGAACGGTAATTCAGGCTCTGACAATTTACTTAGTGAAGATACCATTAGAATTGGAGACTTTTTAGCTGGATGGGCGGCTATGGACACGGTTCATGATGGTGAGGATACTTTTGTATGGATTGAAGGCAACGTAAGTGTTGGTAGTGTAGAGTCAGAACGCCCATTGACCGCCAGTAAAGTGGAAGGGGATGGTTGTATTATTTATAGTTCTTATCACACAGCCGAAACTTGTCCTACTACCGGCTTTTGGCCTCAGGAACGTGTATTGCAATATCTAGTGTTTGAAGCTGCCGGTAGTTGTGTTCCGGCCGACTAGTGAGTTGACACACTTTACATTTAGTCATATCAAACAAAGGGGCGGATATCCGCCCCTTTGTTTTTTATGGCCCCTTCATTTTTCAAAGAAAAACTGGATGATTTAGCCCAAAAAGGGCTTTACCGTACCTTGCGTACCACTACGTCCGATCAGGATGCCACTCTTACCGTAAATGGACGCGAGCTGATTAATTTTTCTTCCAATAACTATCTGGGCATAGCCAATCATCCGGCCTTAAAAGAAGCCTCTATTAAAGCGATAGGGCGCTATGGAGCGGGCAGTGGAGCCTCCAGGCTTATCACAGGCTCGATGACGCTGCACGATGAGCTGGAGAGCGCTATAGCCACATTTAAAGGTACCGAGGCGGCACTTGTTTTTAATTCGGGTTATTTGGCTAATACCGGTGTTATCTCCTGTCTTGTGGGCGAGGGCGACTTTATTTTTTCGGATGAACTTAATCATGCCAGTATTATTGATGGCTGTCGTTTGAACAAAGCCAAAGTCATGGTGTACCGTCACAATGATCTAAGCCATTTAGAAGAACTCTTAAAAAACCATTCACGATCCACCATCCACCATCCACGATTTCTTATTGCCACTGATACCGTGTTTTCTATGGATGGTGATTTATGCCCTTTGCCGGACATTATGAAGCTTGCCGAAAAATATGACGCGCTGGTTTATGTAGATGAAGCGCATGGCACGGGTGTATTTGGTAAAAATGGAAGAGGGGTTGTGGAGCATTATGGTATTTCATCCGCCCATCCCTTGCTTATTCAAATGGGCACTCTTGGTAAGGCCCTTGGTTCTTTTGGTGCTTATGTGTGTGGCTCCCGTGATTTAATTAATTATCTTATTAACAAAGCGCGTACTTTTATTTTTAGTACCTCGCTGCCACCTTCCGTGCTGGCGGCTTCGCAGGCAGCGATTAACTTGCTTCAGAGTGATGCTTCTATGACACAAAAATTATGGGAAAATGTGCGTTACTTTAAGAAAGAAGCTGTTTCGCCCATTATTCCTGTGCTTGTTGGTGATGCGCAAAAAACGATGGAGCTTTCTCAAAAACTTTTTGAAAAAGGAATTTGGGCGCAAGGGATTAGGCCTCCAACAGTAGCCGAGGGTTCTTCGCGTATTCGTTTTACGGTGATGGCAACACATACTAAAGAGCAATTGGATTTGTGTTTAAAGGCTTTGAAAGACTTGGGATTATGAAAGACGTAAAAAAACTTCAAGACAGCGATCGCCAAAACATCTGGCATCCGTTTACCCAGATGTATGATTACGAAACCGAAACGCCACTTATTATCGAGCGGGGCGAGGGGAATTATCTGTTTGATATTGAGGGGAAAAAATATCTCGATGGAATTTCGTCCCTCTGGGTTACTGTTCATGGCCACAATAAAAAAGAAATTAATGACGCCATTAAAGCACAGGTAGATAAAGTGTCGCATTCCACTTTATTGGGTTTATCAAACGTACCGGCCGTGGAATTTGCCGAAAAATTACTCAAATTTGTTCCCCAAAATCTTAAAAAAGTTTTTTACTCCGATAGTGGTTCTACATCTGTTGAAATTGCTCTCAAGATCGCCTTTCAGTATTGGCAGCAGGGTGGGGGGAATACTCAAAAAACTAAGTTTCTCTCGTTCAATAATGCCTATCATGGCGATACGATTGGCTCTGTCAGTGTGGGTGGGATGGATTTATTTCATGCCATTTACAAGCCGCTCCTGTTCAGCGCATTGCATGCCAATTTTGACAATGCCGTGAGCCTCATCGAAAAACATCATCATGAATTAGCGGCGGTTATCATCGAACCCGTTATTCAAGGGGCAGCGGGGATGCTCACACAGCCGGAAGGATTTTTGACGAAGTTGCGCGAGGCTTGTACTAAACACAATGTGCTCCTTATTGTGGATGAAGTAGCCACCGGTTTTGGTAGAACAGGAAAAATGTTTGCCTGCGAGCATGATAAGATAGAGCCCGATATTTTATGTGCGGCTAAAGGGATCACCGGCGGTTATTTACCGCTCGCTGTTACACTCACCACGCAAAAAATTTATGACGCGTTTAAGTATAAATACGAAGAGCTCAAAACATTTTTTCATGGTCATACCTATACCGGTAATCCCTTAGCCTGTGCGGCTGGGATTGCTAATCTAGAAATTTTTGAGAACGAAAAGACGATTGAAAAGCTTCAGCCTAAAATTACTCATCTCACCAAAGGGCTTGAGCGTTTCAAAGATATCCCTGTTGTGGCCGATATCCGTCAACGTGGGTTTATGGTGGGGATTGAACTCATGAAAGATGTGCAAAAAAAGATCGCTTACGAACTTAAAGAAAAAGCAGGGATTAAAGTGATTATGAACGCGCGGGAAAAGGGCGTGATTCTTCGTCCCTTGGGCCCAGTGATTGTATTGATGCCGCCTTTATCACTCACTATAGAAGAAATTGATTTTTTACTCGATGTCACGTATGAATCGATAAAAGTTGTAACCGGGTAGGGGTGCTGCTTGCTGCGCCCGGGCAGGGCAAGCCCTGCCCCTACAAATCGAGGAATGAATCATGTTAGATATAAAATGGATTTTAGACAACGAAGCCGCTTTTAAACAAGCTCTCAAAAACCGTGGATCGGATCTGGATACGAGCGGGCTTTTTGATTTGAACAACAAACGCAAAGCGCTGCAGGTGGAGTTTGATACGCTCAGAGCCGAACAAAATAATAAATCTAAAGAAATTGCCATGGCCAATAAGGAAAAGCGCGACACCAGCGGGATTATGGCCGAGATGAAAAAAGTGGCTGACCGGGTAAAAGCCCTTTCTGCCGACATGACGTCTATTGAAGACGAGCTCAATAAACTTTTATCCGTGATTCCCAACGTACCCGATGCGTCTGTTCCTGTAGGGGCCGATTTGGAAGGGAATAAAGAAGTAAAAGTATGGGGGAAAAAACCTGAATTTAGTTTTAAACCCAAAGACCATATTGAAATTGGTGAAAGTTTAAAAATTCTCGATTTTGATCGTGGTGCTAAAATTGCGGGTGCTCGCTTTACACTGTATCGCGGTTTGGCCGCTCGTTTAGAACGTGCTCTTATCAATTTTATGCTCGAAACCCATCGCAAAGAACATGGGTATGAAGAAGTGCTCCCGCCTTTTATGGCTATTGCCGATAGTTTGTATGGTACTGGCCAGCTTCCTAAATTTGAAGCCGATCTTTTCAAAACAAATTCGAATCACTATTTAATTCCCACAGCCGAAGTTCCGGTAACCAATATTTACCGTGATGAAATTTTAAAAGAAGAGCAGCTCCCGCTGCGTTTGTGTGCGTATACGCCTTGTTTTAGGAGCGAAGCGGGTTCTTATGGGAAAGATGTGAAAGGGCTTATCCGTCAGCATCAATTTAATAAAGTGGAGCTCGTGCAATTTGCTCACCCGGATAAATCGTTTGACGCGTTGGAAGAACTTACCGGCAGTGCCGAAAAAATCCTCGAAAAATTAGGCCTTCATTATCGCCGCATGGTTTTGTGTACAGGCGATATGGGTTTTGGTTCGGCCAAAACTTATGATTTAGAAGTATGGCTCCCGGGTCAGAACGCCTACCGCGAAATCTCTTCTTGTTCTAACTTTGTAGACTTCCAGGCCCGTCGCTTAAAAACCCGTTTTAAAGATAAAGACGGAAAAAACAAACTGGTGCATACCCTTAATGGTTCTGGTTTAGCCGTTGGCCGTACGCTGGTGGCTATTTTAGAAAATTATCAGCAGGCTGATGGTACGGTAAAAGTCCCCGAGGCTTTGGTGCCTTTTATGGATGGCGTGACGGTTATTGGTTCGGTTTAATCGGGTATCAATGCATTATTAATCTTTTTATAAGTATTTAATATGATTCATATTTTCCCCTTTCCCCTTTTACCCTATAAAAGTACGCAACTTTGTATAATAAATAACCGATAAATAAATTGTACGTACTTCACAGTGCGGATTGTATTTGGGCATATTTAGAATAAAATTTATAGGAGGTTTTTATGGGCTTTGCAGTAGCGCCACAACAAGTTAAAATGAGTGATATTACAACTCCGGATAGCGTTCCAACATATCCAGCCAGCATTGCCTGCGGAAATGCGATCGGTTCTTCCTACAGATTGTGAAACAATTACCAATCCCCAAGATTATAGGGCCGACCTGTCTGATGCGGCTGCATGCTATCAGGATGGGGCGGATAGAGCTAAGGCTCAAGCTTTGGCCTCTACTGATGAAACTACTCGCAGAGCATATGAAAGCGTTGCAAAAAATTGGAAAGAGAGGGGGCGGAATTATTCTGCTCAACGCTCCGCATTAGATGCTCTCGATAGGAAGCCTAAGAAAAAAGAAGCGGCGTGTTCTGCTGCACTTCCAAGTGTAGATTTTAGTGTTAAGCCGGGTGAAACAGAAAGTCAGGCTGCTTTGCGAGTACTATATGAAGAAGGTGATGTGAGTAGGGTTGAAGCGGCTAGGCGTCAAGTGTGTGAAAATAGATATTAATTAAAGGATAACTAATTTAATTTTTATTTACTGAATAAACGGATTAGCTTTTTTCTCGCGTCCTACGGTGGTATTAGGCCCATGGCCACATACCACCGTGGTAGTTTCATCCAGTGTCACAAGCTTAGTCTTAATCGAATCAATAATCTGCCCGTAATCACCGCCCCATAAATCCATCCTGCCGATGGTACGGTAAAAATCCCCGATGCTTTGGTGCCTTTTATGGATGGGATTGATATTATTAAGTAATTTGTAATATATTAGATATTGACAATTATATTATACAAATATACCATTATAAATCATGAATATATCGGTTTATTTAAATGATGTGATTGTCAAAAGGATTGATCGAGAAGCCAAAAAAACAAAGGTTTCGCGTTCGGGAATTATTCAATCTATTCTCGAAAAAGAATTATTACAGAAGGAAAAAACGGGTGTGTTTGATGATGTATTTGGAATTTTATCCCCAAAAGAAGCAGATGATATGATGAACACCATTTATTCTTCACGTCAAAATAGTTCGCGTTTTAAATAAGTATGTCGCACATTCTCGATACCGATACCTATATTTATCTCACTCAGGGTAATAAAAATATTTTTTCAAAAATAAAAGAAATTGGGGAAGAAAATATTTTTTTGTCGGCCATTACAGTTGCCGAATTATATTATGGGGCATTTAAGTCCAAGAAAGTTTCTGAAAACTCCTTTGCCATTCAAAAAAATATCGAGAAACTACAGATTCTTAATTTCACCAAAAGTACGGCTAAAATATATGGTAGGTTGAAGGCTACTCTTAATAGCCAAGGCATGCCCATTGATGATATGGACTTAGAGATTGCTTCTATTGCCATTTCACATGGCTATACGCTCGTTACTCATAATCAGAAACATTTTAAAAATATTGCCGAGCTTCTTTTGGAGGATTGGTTCGAGTAATTACTGGATAAACGGATTCACTTTTTTCTCCCTCCCCACAGTCGTATTAGGACCATGGCCACATACCACCGTGATAGTTTCATCCAGTGTCACAAGCTTAGTCTTAATCGAATCAATAATCTGCCCGTAATCGCCGCCCCATAAATCTGTCCGGCCGATGGAACCCATAAACAAAGTGTCACCGGCAAATAAAAGATCTTGTCCGTTATTAAAACCTTTGGCCAAAAAACAGAGCGAACCCGGTGTGTGGCCGGGGGTGTGCAACACTTCTATTTTTTGATTTTTTCCCCAATCCAAAATATCACCCTGGGTTAAAAAGTGATCGATGGGTTTTACGTTTTTATCTACATGTAAGCCCAACATTTGCCCCTGCATTTCCATGTTTTCGTATAGGAAGAGATCATCTTTATGCAGGCCAATGGTTCCGCCGGATTTTTGTTTAACAAAGCTTGTTGCTCCAATGTGATCGAGATGCGCGTGTGTGTGGACGATGTATTTTACTTTAAATCCTTTGGCGTTAATTTCTTTTACAATGCGTTCGCCTTCATCGCCCGGATCCACCACAATGGCATCACCCGTTTCGGGATCTCCCAAAATGGTGCAGTTGCATTGAAAAGCGCCTACTGGAAATGTTTTGACAAAAAGCATGAAAAATCCTTTATGTTTCTATTATGACAAAAATCTATACCAAAACCGGTGACGACGGTACAACCTCTTTGTTTGATGGAACTCGTGTTAAAAAAGATAACCCCCGAGTGGATGCTTATGGGGATGTGGATGAGCTGAACTCGGTTTTGGGTGTGGCCGCTTCGTTTATTAAAGACGAAAAAACTCTTTCGCTTCTCTATTCTATCCAGCGCGATTTATTTGCTTTTGGGGCCAATATGGCTAACCCCAAGCATAAAAAGCAAAAGGAAAAATCCGATTTTACCGATACTAAAATTACATTTTTAGAAAAAGAAATTGATGCCATGGAAGAAAAAATGGAACCCCTTAAGGCGTTTATTTTACCGGGCGGGTCGCATGGATCGAGCTTTCTTCACATGGCGCGTACGGTATGCCGCCGGGCCGAACGCAATATTATTGGTTTATCGGAGAGTGAAGAAATTGATGCTGTGTTTATTAAATACATCAATCGCTTGAGTGATTTTTTATTTGTGCTGGCGCGCTTTGTGAATTTTAAAGAAGGGGTTAAGGATGTACCTTGGGATTCATAAGAGTAACCCACCCTGTCCCTCCCTTAATCTAAGTGAGGGAACTTTCTTAGCCCCTCCCACTTAGATTAAGGGGGAGGAAGGGAGGGGGTTACTTCTTCTCTTTAGAATACTTCTCAAACTCTTCCCCAAACTTCTTAATCAACACGCTCGTAAAATCAGTACACGATAATTTTCCACCCAAATCCACCGTGCATTGTTTTTCGGCAATGAGGCTGCGTAGAGCGAGCCTAAGGCTGTGTCCTAAATCGTAGCGATCAATATGGTTGAGGAGCATTCCAAAAGCTAAGAGGGCCGCCGCTGGATTCACCTTGTTCTGGCCTGCAATATCCGGAGCTGTGCCGCCGGCCGGGTCGAACATGGCCATCGTTACTTTGTTGTTTGCATCAAAAGCATAATTGGCCGAAGCGCCTATTCCTAAGCTGCCTACTAAACCGCAAGCCATATCGCTCAAGAAATCGCCATATTCATTAAGACACACAATTACATGGTAATTTTGCGGTTTAATAATCATTTTGGCCAGTAAGGCATCAAAGAGTTCTACATCATGTTTTACTTCGGGATATTTTTTTGCAATGGCATTAACCGCATCTTCAAAAAGTCCATCGGTTACTTTTTGAATGGTATATTTAGAGGCCGAGGTGACTCCTTTGCCTATTTTTTGCCCTAAACCAAAGGCAAATTCGGCCGCTTGCAAACAGGGTTTACGGTCTACCACGCGGAGCGACACGGCTACATCCGGGCTTACCATCTCACCACCGTGCTCGTAAGTGCCACCGGTAGCCACGCGGATAATATGCACTTCGACGTTTTCTTTAAAATTGGAATTAATACCGGGAATGGAAATAACCGGGCGGTGAATGACGGAAAAATCAAATAGGTTGCGCAATTTAGCGTTGGGGCTTTCTCCCTTGGTGACTGTGGGGTATTTAAAAGCGAGCTTCGTTTTATTGAACGATTTCTCGGCGTCTTCGTAAACTTTAGCGCCCATTTTTTGCCGGTTTTCAAAGGTTAAATCTACCGGTTCAAACTCAAATTTAATGGGTAAAATGGCTGCAAAATCGTGGATAGATTTGGAGAGCTCAGGCCCAATGCCGTCGCCCAAAAACTCGGTAATTGTAATTGTCGACATAATTCCCCCTCAAGATGAAGGTATATGGTAACAAAAGACCTGTTATCTTCCAAATGTTTATATTGCCTTTTTTAAAGCACTCAGGAAGGCGTTGTTTTCTTCTTTGGTGCCAATGGATACCCGTAGGGTTTTGGCTAGCGTGGTGGGGTTGCTCACATCTCTTAAAATAACACCCTCATTCAGCACTCTTCTAAATACAGTTTGCGAGTCTTCGCATTTAAAAAGCACGAAGTTAGCCTTGGTGGGGTAAACAGTAATGCCTGGAATATTTTTCATTTCTTCCACCACACGGTCGCGCTCTTTGCAGATGTCGCTGGTGTAGTTTTCTACATATTCGGGGTGGTCTAAAACGGTATCCACGCAGGCCGCTGTCAGTTTACTGATACAAAAAGGCAGCAGGCACTTTTCAATTTGGGTGGCAATATCCGCATCGGCCGCCAAATAACCAAAACGGACGCCCCCCATGGCAAAAGCTTTAGAGAATGTGCGAAGCACAATCAGGTTATCGTATTGACGCACCCAATTAATCACGGTTGTTCCCGAAAAGGGGTAGTAAGCTTCGTCTACCACAACAAGGCACGGGCATTCTTCTACAATGGCCCGCATCATATTAAGGTTATATAAATTTCCCGTGGGTGCATTGGGGTTAGCAATAAAAAGGACTTTTGGTTTTTGCTTTTTTACAGTGGCAATCAAGGCATCGCGGTCAAATTCAAAATTTTCGTCCAAGGGGTATTTAATAATGGTGTTGCCCAAGAGCTGACCTTGCAGCTCGTACACCGAAAACGTGGGGTCGAGCACCATGATTTTATCGTTTACGGCACAGGCCATGATGATGGCTTGGATGAGCACATTGGATCCATTGGCAAACACCAGATTATCGGGCCAGAGGTTTAAGAGTTTCGCGAGTTTTTTCTTAAGCGGCACAATATCGCCTAGCGGGTAGCGGTTCCAAGGGGTTTGCAGCAGTTTTTCGATAATTTCGGTTTTAAGATGAACAGGAATATCCCACGGCGATTCGTTTTGATTAAGCTTAATGCCTTCTTCGGTTTTTAAGTGATAGGCGGGAGCGTCTAAAACAGCTTTTCTGATTTTTTTCTCGATAGACATTAGCTGATGGCTTTCTTCATCTCATCAATAGTCTTTTTATAATTGCCGCTGCCATAAATGGCTGAGCCGGCTACAAATACATCGGCACCTAATTTGGCGAGTTCACCAATGTTATCTACTTTTACACCGCCATCAATTTCGAGCAGAATCTTTTTGCCCGATTTATCAATGAGCGCCCGCAGATCACGAATTTTATCTTTGCAGTAGCCAATAAACTTTTGCCCGCCAAACCCCGGATTAACCGTCATCAATAACACATAGTCCACCATGCCCAATAAATTATCGAGCGATAAAAGAGAGGTGGCCGGGTTTAAAACTATGCCGGGTTTAGCGTCCAATTCGCGGATTAAATTAAGGGTGCGGTCTAAATGATAGCCTTGTTCAACATGTACCGACACATGCGTAGCGCCGGCTTTAATGAAGTCGGCCACATAACGTTCGGGGTTTTCAATCATCAAGTGCACATCAATGGGCAGCTTGGTCACTTTTTTAACGGCTTCTACAATGAGGGGCCCAATGGTGATATTGGGTACAAAGTGGCCGTCCATCACATCGACGTGAATCCAGTCGGCGCCGGCGGCTTCAACGGCTTTAATTTCTTCGCCTAAGCAGGAAAAGTCGGCTGATAAAATGGAAGGGGCAATGAGTTTTGTCATATATTCTTTTTTCCCCTCCTTTGTAAGGAGGGGCTAGGGGAGGTAGCCCACTTTTGGCTACCCCCTGTAGTCCCCCTTACAAAGGGGGACGCTAAGAGTAAGTCTATTCAAATTTGTCACCCGGATTTAAGCGTAAACCGCGGGCACATTCGGCAGCATTCATTTTCTTTTTGCCTTCTAATTGCACGGTTTTTAAGAGAAGGCAACCGGCGTTTGTTTTTAACACAATGCCGTCAGATTCCAAGGATACCAAAGTTCCGGCTACTCCTGAAGCATTGTTTTGGACGGGACTTGCTTCAAAAACTTTGAGAATTTTCCCCTGAATGCTTGTGTGGGCAATAGGCCAGGGGTAAAAAGCTCGTACCAGGCAATCCAATTCATGGGATGTTTTAGTCCAATCAATTTTTCCCTCCGCTTTTTTAATGCTGGGCGAAAAGCTTACCTTGCTTTCATCTTGCTCTACGGGTTTTAATCCATCAATTATTTGCGGAATAGTTTTAGTCAAAAGATCGGCCCCCACCGTGGCGGCTTTGGCCATAAGGCCTTCGCTGGTATCGGTTATTTCAATGGGCAACGTGGCTTGAGAATACACTGGGCCTGCATCCATTTTTTTAATCACCCGCATGATGGACACCCCGGTTGTTGTATCTCCATTAAGTAGCGCATATTGAATGGGAGCCGCGCCACGATAGGCAGGCAAGAGAGAGCCGTGAACATTGACGATATCTATTTTAGGGATTTGTAAAATAGTATCCGGTAAAAATTGGCCGTAGGCTGCTACTACAATAAAGTCAGGAGCTAGTTCTTTTAACTCTTCGATAGTTTTAGTGTCTTTAATAGAAGGTGGCTGAAACAAGCGCAGCTTGTTCTCGCGGGCGTACACAGCACACGCGCAGCTTGTTTCTTTTAAGCCACGTCCAGCCACTGTATCGGGCTGAGTGACTACGCCTACAAGAGGGTAACCACCAAGGTGGAGGGCTTTTAAAGATTCCAGCGCAAAAGCCGGCGTGCCCATAAAGAGGATGGTTGGTTTGTTAGAAAGGGTCATTCGTGCGTTCGATGATTCGTACGTTCGTGCGTTCGTACGAAGAATTATATTTTTGTGTTTTTAATCGATCGCACGAAAGCACGAACGTACGATCGCACGATCAAAGAACTTTTTCCAAATCTTTTTCATCCTTCGCAATGCGGATGCGTTTGGTTTTGTACAAGTCTCTGTCAACACTACTTAAACGGTCGGCCAACAAGGTTCCATTTAAGTGATCAATTTCATGTTGAATGCACACGGCTTTTAAATCGGTGGCCTTGAGTTCCTGCGGGCGGCCTTCTAAATCCAAATATTTCACCACAATATTTTTCTGGCGGTCGACCAGCACGATAAGTTCAGGGCATGACAAGCAACCTTCTTCGTACTGAATTTTTCCATCACCGGTAATAATTTCCGGATTAATTAAAGCGACGGGATCAGGATGATATTTTTCTTCATTGATTTTATCTTGAATAGGGACATCCACCACAATCAGCCGTATGTTCTCGCCAATTTGCGGTGCGGCTAAACCAATGCCGTTTTCCACGTACATGGTTTCCATCATGCTCTCGGCCAATTCGCGGATGGTTTTATTGACTTCAATAACGGGCTTTGATTTATTTTTAAGCCGCTTATCGGGGTATTTGAGTACATTTAATAACGACATAATTTCTTTAAATACTATATCATACTCATCGGGTCCACATCAACGCTCACCCTAATTTTAGAGGGTTTGCCAATCATATCCAAAATTTGCCGGCACACCTGATGAACGGGTCCTTCTTTAGTGCCTTTTATTAAAAGATGCCAGCGGTATTGATTGCGTATCTTTTCAATGGCTTGTGGGGCGGGGCCCAAGACGCTGACGGGGAATTTTTGTTTTTCTAACTTACGCTCTAAATCGCTGCAAAAGCTGGAGAGAATATTTTGCTGCGGGCTGGATAGTTTTATCGCGATCATACGGCCGTAGGGCGGATAGCCCCATTCGCGTCTAAAATCGGTTTCGGTTTTAACAAAACGCGCATAGTCATTCTGTGAGGCGCAATCGATGCTGTAATGATGCGGGCCATAGCTTTGAATGATGACATGCCCGGGTTTATCGCCGCGGCCGGCGCGTCCTGAAACTTGGGTGATGAGCTGAAAGGTGCGTTCGGCACTTCTAAAATCGGGCAGTGATAACGCCAAATCAACGCCCACAATGCCAACGAGGGTGACACCGTGAAAATCATGCCCTTTGGCAATCATTTGCGTGCCTAACAAGATATCAATTTTTCTATCGGCCAATTGTTGCAAAATATCCGCCATGGCATTTTTCTTTTTGGTGCTGTCGCGATCGAGTCTGGCCACGCGCGCTTTTGGAAAAAATACTTTTACCTGTTCTTCAATGGTTTGAATGCCGGTCCCTAGCATGGTGATTTTGGGCTCGCCGCAGAGTGTGCATTTATCGGGGCGTTTTTCTTTATGATCGCAATAATGACACAGCATATAGCTGCCATGCTTGTGATAGGTATACGGCACACTGCAATGTGGGCAGGTGAGCGCTTTTTCGCAGGCGGTGCAAAAGATAGCGCTGGCATAACCGCGTTTGTTTTGCAAAATCATCACTTGCTCGCCTTGCTTTAATTTATATTCAATGGCCTTTATCAGTTCTACAGATAGATCAAGTGGTGAAGTGGTTTGCCGCTTTTGAGCGGCCATGTTCACTACTAAAACCTCGGGCATTTTTTGTCCGGTGGCGCGCGTGGTGAGAGTGTGTATTTTGAGTTTTCCTTTTTCTACATTGGCCATGCTTTCCAGTGAGGGAGTGGCAGATCCTAACAGAACAATTGCCTTTTCCATCTTGGCGCGTACCATGGCTAAATCGCGGGCATGGTAGCGGAAGCGTTCTTCCTGCTTGTACGAGCTATCGTGTTCTTCGTCGATGATGATAGCGCCTAAATTTTTAAAGGGAGCAAAGAGAGCCGAGCGTGTGCCAATGATCATTTTATTTTCGCCCGATTCACATTTAAGCCACTCTAACAGACGCTGGTTTTGCGTGAGATTACTATGAAAAACCCCCATTTCATTTCCAAAATGTTTTTGAAAACGAGCCAACGCTTGAGGGGTGAGACCAATTTCGGGAACCAGCACCATCACCTGTTTGCCGCTTTTTAAAATATGTTTGGCAAGTTCAATGTACACCTCGGTTTTTCCCGAGCCGGTGATGCCATGGAGAAGATGAGCTGAGTACTGGCCTGTATTGGAATCTTGAATAAGCAAATCCAAAGCGCCTTTTTGTTCGGGGTTTAAAGTAACGGTTTGATGAGGTGTATCTAAAACGGTTTGCGATTGCGCGCGTGATTTTCTGGTGCGTATTTTTTCGTCGCTGACAGCTTCAAAAAGTGGTGATGGGATGGCGGCGGCCAATACTTCGCCCAGTGGCGCCATGTAATATTGAGAAGCCCACAAGAGCCATTCTAAATAAGCAGGGGTGAGCAAAGGAGTTTTGTCGAGTACCTGATAAATGCCCTTGGTTTTAGTTTTTTCGGGGTTTGCATGGCTTTTAAACACAAAGCCAACAGCCTTTTTTGTGCCTAAAGGAGTGAGTACTCTTAGCCCTGTTTGTAGCGGGTTTGAGCTATGATAAGTGAGCGCTTTATTGAGCGGTATCGGTAGAATTATGTCAATAAAATCAGTCATTTATATATAAAACGTCAAAAATTTAACTTTACTATTCTAATAGTCAAAAAAAATTGTATAATACATGATGGATGGACGATCACCCCTGCCGCACGGTAGGGGCCTGCCAGAGAGCAAGCGGGGGTCAGTAAAAAGTCTACCTTTTTCACCGGGTAACCGGTGTTTACTCCGCTTGCTCCTTCCTTTATATAGAAGAATTATCTTTCTTTCTGCAAATCCAAAAACTTTTGAATGGCGTCTTTAGTTTCGGGATGATGAAGGGCGTAATGGATATTGGCTTCAACAAAGCCGGCTTTGTTGCCCACATCAAAACGTTCGCCTTCAAATTGGTAGGCGTAGAGTTCTTCGTCTTTTAATAAACTTAAAAGCCCATCGGTGAGCTGAATTTCACCGATAGCGCCTGGAGAGGTTTTTTCTAAATGTGTAAAAATGCTGGGTGGCAACAGATAGCGTCCTATAATAGCTAAATTAGACGGAGCTACATCACGTTTGGGCTTTTCAATAACGCTTTCAATTTTACCTACGTGTGCTGTAAGTGGGTGTGCCTTTACCACTCCGTACATGCTTACTTGTTCCCATGGCACTTCCATTACTGCAATGGCGCCGGCGTTGTAATCGTTAAGTGGTGTTAACATTTGGGTGGCGCATGGAACAGGGTTAGAAATTAAATCGTCGGGCAAGAACACAAAAAACCAATCGTTACCCACGGCTTCTTTGGCGCACAAAACGGCATGCCCCAAACCACGAGGGTGATCTTGATAGACCACACGATACGTCGCTTTTTTATTAAGAGCCGTAATCGATTCGAGCAAGGCTTGTTTGTTGGTTTTGGTGAGCTGTTCTTCAAGAGCAGGGTGCGATTTAAAATGATCGGCAATACTTTCTTTGCCTTTGGAAATGACAAAAATAATTTCTTCGCAGCCGGCAGCGATGGCTTCTTCTACAATATATTGAATGCCGGGTTTATCAACAATAGGCAATAATTCTTTGGGAACCACTTTTGTAGCGGGAAGAGAACGGGTACCAAAGCCCGCGGCCGGGATGACTGCTTTTTTAACTTTCATGGGGGGCCGTTTCACTTAGGAGTTTAAAGTTTTCTAAATATAACTTTTGTGGCTCCTAAGTGCTATCAGTCTGTTTAAAATTTAATGGTGCTGATTAGTAAAGGAAAGAGGTTAAAAAGTAAAGCGGCTATTCTTCGGCTTCCAGCAGCTCTTTTTTGCCATGGAATACTTTTCCGCGGCGTAGGAAGAGTGCATCTTTTAAAAACAGGTTCACAGCACGGCATAACACGCGCGCTTCCTGGGCTCGTCCTTTTTTAACAATATTTTCCAAAGTATCCTTGGATTTATGAATATTAAAAGCGCCCTGCGCAATAATGGGGCCTTCATCCAAATCCATGGTGGCAAAGTGAGCGGTAACGCCCACCACTTCAACGCCTTTATTAAAAGCCTGCTCGTACGATTTGGGCCCCGGAAAAGCAGGTAAAAGTGATGGATGAATGTTGATGATTTTCCCCTCGTATTTAAAGGTGAATTCGGGCGATAAAATTTGCATGTAGCGCGCTAAAACAACAAGATCGGTGTCGTATTTATCTAAAAGCTCCAATACTTTTTCTTCGTGCTCCTTTTTTACTTTGGAGGGCACATGAAAGAAGGGGATGTTGTGCATGCGGGCAATGCCTTGGAGATCGGGATGATTGCCAATTGCCACCACAATTTTACCCATCGAATTCTTTTTAGCGATGAGTTTAATAAGAGCTTTTAAGCAATGGTCTTCTTTAGTAACCAGGATAGCCACGTTTTTTACCTGCTTTTTATCGAGCGGAATAAATTTGGATTTAGTGCCAACGCTTTGGGCGCAGATTTCTAGCTCTTTTATAAAAGAGCCCAAGGTTCCCTTAAGATCGGTGTAATCAGCCAGTATGGTCATCACCAAATAATCGTCGTGAACGCGCTGATCAATATCTTCAATATTTACCTGATTTTTAAAGAGAAATTGGGTGACGGCCGCAATGATCCCTTTGCGATCTGTCCCTTCAATACGAATTTGAGCAACTTTTTTTGACTTCATCCGATATACCTACGTCTTGATTATGTAAAATACAGGACAGGGGTACGGTGGTCAATAACTATTTGAAAAGGTTACAGATTTGTAAAATGTCGTGAAGCGTCATTTAGAGTCTTTACAGGATAAAAAAAAGAGTGCTACACTGGCGCATCTTAAGTAAGTTCATCCAACATTTTACAAGAGGGAAAATATGAAATTTAACAATTTATCACGTGAAGCTGTAAGTGAACTCTTGATGTTTTTAGCCGAAAACGAATCCTTTGATTCTATCAAAAAGCAAAAAGGCGTAACGCGCCAGGATGTAGTTGAAATTTTTAAGGAAATTTCAAAACAATTGATGGAGGAAGAGCTTAAAGAAGGAGTGGAACAACGGGTTCAATTTAATGATTCCGAATTTTCACCCAAGGTGCAAGCTCTCATTTCTAGCCTTAGTCCCCGCGAAGAAATGCTTTTGTTTAAATCTTTTAAGATACTCTAACGTTAATACTCTCTGTTGTTGTTCTCCTTGAAATTAGGTTCTCAAAAGTAAAGAAGCCCTTAAAGTGTGCAGCCATTTTAAGGGCTTTTTTATTGCCTCCGCCGTCCAATAAAGGACCATCTGCGTTGTTGCCCTTCCTCAGGAATCCTCAACGTACTTTTCAGTACGTCTCCGGTCCCTTCGTCAGGGCGCCTAGCATCTGAGCCTTTCTTGAACGGCTCTCCGATTCTTTTGTCTTTTCTCGACATTTTTAGCATCATCAGTTACACCCATCCGGTGACACAAAAAACTCATCCTTCACGCTTGGTTGGATTAGTAGTGCTCATTCTTACCTTTTACATGGCCTGGCGCTACTATGGAGGAGAGGTGAATCACATCAAAGAAGAAGGCTCTAAACCCATGAACCATTTAGCCAAAGAAAAAAGTCCGTATTTACTTCAACACAAAGATAATCCCGTGCACTGGTATGCGTGGGGGCCACAGGCTTTTGAGGCGGCAAAAAAGCAAAACAAACTCATATTTTTAAGTATTGGTTATAGCACTTGCCATTGGTGCCACGTGATGGAGCACGATTCATTTGAAAAGCAAGAAGTGGCAGATGCTTTAAACAAAGATTACATTGCCATTAAAGTAGATCGCGAAGAACGCCCCGATGTGGATCAAATTTATATGGATGCGGTAGTGGCTATGACGGGGCGGGGCGGATGGCCTATGAGCGTGTTTTTAACACCCGATTTAAAACCTTTTTATGGCGGAACCTTTTTTTGGAAAGATCAGTTTTTAAAGGTTTTGGAAAAAATTCAGGAAGCCTGGCTTACACAAAAAGATGAAATTTTTAAAACGGCCAATGATCTTACCGCGCATTTATCGGCCGATAGTACTTCTTCCCAAAATTTACCCACACAAAAAGCCTTTATGGAGGCGCTGCATGTTTTTGGAGCGCGTTTTGATCCGGTTTATGGTGGTTATTCGGGAGCCCCCAAATTTCCGCGTAGTATCGATTTAAATTTACTGATGCGCATTTTTCGTCGCACGGGTAATGCCGAATCGTTGCATATGGTAGAGTTAACGCTCGATAAAATGGCACAAGGTGGAATGTACGATCATGTGGGTGGCGGTTTTGCCCGTTATTCTACCGATACCAAATGGTTGGTGCCACACTTTGAAAAAATGCTCTACGATAATGCTCTGCTTACACTTACTTATTTAGAAGCGTATCAGCTTACAAAAAAAGAACATTACAAAATAATTGCCAGAGAAACACTCGATTATGTGTTGCGCGATATGACAAGCTCCGAAGGGGGCTTTTATTCGGCCGAAGATGCCGATAGTGAAGGCGTGGAAGGAAAGTTTTATTTATGGACAATAGCGGAGTTACAGCAAATTCTTTCCGATCAAGAGTATGAGGCTATTGTTAAGGCATACCATGTACAACAAAATGGAAATTATCATGCAGAATTTGAAGAAGGTATAGAAGGTGGAAATATTTTGTATGCTACCGATAATTTAATTTGGGATTCTAAACAAAGCGGCCCATTAAAAGCAGCGCTTCAAAAATTATTTGAGGTGCGTGAAAAAAGAATTCATCCCCATAAAGACGATAAAATTTTAACTGATTGGAATGGTCTTATGATTGCCGCCATGGCCAAGGCTTATGCGGTTTTGGGCGATGAGCGTTATTTAGAGGCGGCACAAAAGGCGGCATCTTTTATTCAAACTCATCTCGATAAACACGATAAACTTTTACGTCGTTATCGCGATAAAGATGCGCGTGTTCATGCCATGTTATCCGATTATGCCTATTTAAATTGGGGGCTCATCGAACTCTTTTTGGCCGATGGCGATGCCCGTTGGATGAGCTGGGCCCAAAGTTTACAAAGCCGTATGGATGCATCATTTTGGGATGAAAAAAGCGGTAATTATTTTTATGGACGGGGCGATGATAGCTCGCTTGTTATTCGCAGCAAGGAATTACACGATAATGCTACACCGTCGGCCAACTCGGTAGCGCTTTATAATTTGGTTAAATTAGTGCCGCTTACGGGTAATGGTGAGTATCAAACTAAAGTAGACGCAATGTTTAAAAGCTTGGGTGATAAACTTATTAAATACCCGGCCGGTTTTGCCATGGCTATGCTGGCGTTTGATTATGAGACAGATATCTCTAAAGAAATTGTTATTGTTGGGGACGATCAATATATATTAGAAGCCATCAACAGGGGTTTTTATCCTAATATTATGGTTGTGAGTAAAAATAAAAGTAATGAAAATTTAGCTTTAATGAAGGGGCGCATGGCTCTGGACGGAAAAACCACTTACTATGTTTGTGAAAAATCGGTATGTAATGCACCCACAATCAACGGAATAGATGTGTTAAAGCAATTAGAAAAAGTAAAACCCTATGAGTGAAGCTATTACCCGCCATATACGCGTACGTGTTAATGCCCATTATGTAGAAGACGAATCGGTTCCCGAGGATGACCATTATTTTTTTACCTATCATGTCACCATAACCAACGAAGGCAATATCCCGGCGCAGCTCATTAGCCGTCATTGGATTATTAGTGACGGTAACGGTGGACGCGAAGAAGTAAAAGGTGCGGGTGTAGTGGGTTATCAGCCGGTATTAAATCCTGGTGAATCATTTGAATATAGTAGTTTTTGCCCGCTTAAAACCCCGGTTGGTACCATGCAAGGTACGTATCAAATGATTGATGCGCAAGGAAATATGTTTGATGCCGAAATAGCCAGGTTTTCGCTTATAAAACCCGGTGTGATGCAGTAGGTACAAATAGCGTGACTAAAACTTCTTATTTTTTTAAAATGCCTCATGGATAAAAAGCTCACGCCCATCCAACAAGACGCCGTTAATTATGGAATTGATTTGAGTATTATTGAAGATAATTTATCTCAGACTCCTACCGAAAGAGTGCTTCGTTTAGAGGCGGCACTCGATTTAATACAGGAGCTTAAAAAAGCAAAAAAATATGGAGAGCAGATTTAAAGAGCTGCTAACAGTACTTAACGGTGCAAATATCGACTATGTTGTGGTAGGTGGATTTGCTGCTGTTTTACATGGTGTGGGACAAATTACCCATGATGTCGATATCTGCGTCAGTATGGCTGAATCAAATTTGGAAAAATTGCGTCAAGCTTTAGCCCCTTATCATCCTAAGCATCGCATGACTCCACAAAAACTTTCTTTTTTGGAGCATCCTTCCGATTTAAAAAATATTAAAAATTTGTATCTCACAACCGACTTGGGAATTTTGGATATTTTAGGGGAGATTAGCGGCGTAGGAGGGTTTGAGGCTACCAAAAAAGATGCCGAAGCCTATGAAGTGTTTGGTTTGCCGGTACAAGTTTTGGGTTTGGATGCACTTATTGCTGCCAAAAAATGCATGTCGCGGCCAAAAGATTTAGCTGTTTTACGTGAGTTACTCGTCATTAAAGAAGGTCGTTCCTAGCTGTTCATCGCATATGCACCGTAAAACTAAAATAGGTATTCAGCGTACCGCCCGTATCTAATAAATTGGGCGGGGGTGAGGTAAAAGGGGAGGCCCGTTTTACGGTTTGAATACACTCTTGATCGTAACTTGGAAACGGCGAGGGAGTAATTACTTTTACATCGGCTAAATTGCCTCTAGCATCAATAGACACACCCAAAGTTACCCTTAGAGAACTGGTATTAATTTGAGCCATGAGAGGGCGTAATACCGACGTGGGATTAAAACCTAGCTGAAATTTGCGTTTAAGTTGTACAAAATAACCAATTTGCGGGTTAGCCTCTACACTTAAATAAGTTTTGTTACCTACCTTAATAGAATCGACAAATTCATTTAAGTTGCCACTTGTTACGGGCGGCTTAATATCCGGAGATTTTTCGCCATAGAGTTCCTTAAATTTTTGGGAGGTATCTTCCTTTTTTTCGGGATTGATCGTGTTTTCCTTTTTAGGCTCCGGCTTGGCCTGGGGTTTAGGTGGCGGCGGTGTGGGTGGTGCTTGTGGGGCAGGTGTGGGCATGGCTACAGTTTCTTCGGGAGCATTTTGGTTATATAAACCCTCGGCCGTTGGGTTTTGCGGTTTTTCTTCTTTTTGTGGTTTGGGAATATCAACAATAGGTTTTTCTGGTTTTAATTTTACCCAAATAGCTTCTTTTTCTTTTGTATCGCTTCTACGATTAGCCCACTGTTTCATGCCTAATAATAAAAAAAACAAAAATATGAGATGCAGCAAAACGGAAAGTAAGATGACAGTGATGAGAGTGTTTTTGCGTTTGGGCCGGGCAAACATTATTTTTTAGTAGCCTTTAAAGCGAGCCTGGCTGCGCGGCGGGCTTTGCCTTCTTCAAACCACTTTTTTTCCTGCTCGGTTTGCGGGTTTACCGGAGGCACCGGAATAGCGTTGCCATTGCCATCAATAGCTACAAAAGTGAGATAGGAACTGGCGGTATGGCTTTTTTGACCGGTGAGCGGATTTTCAGAAGTTACTTTGACCCCAATTTCCATAGAGGTTTTTCCGGTAAAATTGATATTGGCGTTTAAAATAACAATATGCCCCAGTTTAACTGGGTTAATAAAATCTAGCGCATCCATAGAGGCCGTCACACACATGCTGCGGCAGTGTCTAAAAGCGCAAATGGCCGCAGCCGTATCAATCCAGGCCATAATTTGCCCACCAAAGATGGTGCCTAAGGCATTGGTATGTTCGGGCAGAACCAATTCGGTCATTTCAACACGCGATTCGGAAGGATTTTTGGATTGCATAAAAATTTATAAAAAGTGTTTCATTATAAAAGGTGAAAAAGTTATACTTCTATTTTCTAAATAAAACAAGGATGTAAGGCAATATGGAATCTCTTTTTATTGTCTATAGCGGTTTTTGTATACTAGGCTTTTTAATACATCAGCTTCAACTAAAGTACCCAGTAGCTTCCCTTGTTCCTGTTTTTAACAAGGAACGTAGACTAGACTGGTTTTATTGGCTTTTAACGCCTCTAGTGACGGGAAGTTTCACCCGTGTGGCCACTTTTGGACTGATTGGTTTTTTATCTATACATATCCTTTATGTTGAACCTGCTATTCCCTTAATAAAACTGTTGGAAAAAATCTCGATTTTTCATCTTTATAACCAGAGCTTTATTCTTCAAGTGGTAGAAGCGTTGCTGATTGCCGATTTTATTGGGTATTGGAGCCATCGTTTGCGCCACAAGAATTTTTTGTGGAAATTTCACCTTATTCATCACAGTCCTAAAAATCTCGATTGGCTGGCCGCTGCTCGTTTGCATCCGGTTGATGATGTGCTTGATAATACTATGATTGGTGTGGTGATTCTTTTGCTGGGCTTTAAGATCAGTGTTTTTTTTGCCTTAGGACCTATTTTTTTACTTCATACTCTTTTCTTGCATGCCAACCTCAAATGTAATTTGGGGCCGTTACGATTCTTTTTGGCTACACCCGATTTTCATCGATGGCACCACGCTTTTTCCAACTCAAATCAACGGAATTGCAATTTTGCAGGGCTTTTCTCTTTTTATGATTTTCTTTTTGGGACTTATTATCTTCCTAATAATAAAGCTCCGCTTGCACTTGGAGTTCCAGAGGAAGTGCCAGATAGTTTTTTGAAACAGCTAGCGTACCCATTTGTTAAAAGGTCTTAAAGGGGTTGTATCTTATGAAGAGTTTGACGCGAGCACCAGTAAAGCTCTAGGCCGCCAATAGCAATCATGACTAAAGCCAATATTTGGTATACCGAGATTACGCCCTCTATTTTTGGGGTTGCCCGTAATGGTTCTGATAGAAAACGAAAAATTCCATACAAAAAGAGATACAGCGAAAAAAGACGCCCCTCTAAAATATTTTTTTTAACACAGTAGATAAAGAAAATTCCCACGCTAAGTTGAAAAATAATTTCAAATTGTGCAATTGGAAAGCGGGGTATGTTATCTTGATAGCTCATGGTCCAAAAGCCTTGATAGGGAAGTCCTAGGCAGCATCCCGAAAGCCAACAGCCTACGCGCCCTTGCGCTATAGAAAAAGGGATAATCATAGCCAGTCTGTTGTTGGGGGGCATTTTATAATTTAGCAAAGGTTTAGCGCAGGCTGATGCTAAGTGCCCTACAATTAAAGCTCCGGTAATAGAACGGCCGGAATAAATGAGTTCGTGAACGCTTAGCGGATGAATAGGCCAAAAATAATCTCCCATCCATAATGAAAGTTTTCCCCCAATAACTGCGCCGCATAAGGTTACAACTAGAAGGATGTAATATTTTTTCTTTTCGGCGGGGTCTGTATAATGACGCGCGGTGGGGAAAAAAAGACTTAATGCTAGTGCTGTTAAAACGGGGATAAAATAAGTGAGAACAATGAGTTTTTGTTGCATTACAAACCATGCCTTAAAAAGTGAAACCAGTTTGGCTGGAATTCCCAAGCCATCATGCCTATACAGGTAATCATATATAAGAGTAAAGACCAGTGCTCTTTAGCATGCCAGTCTGATTCCTGCAGGGGTAGCTCTTTATGAAAAATAAATTCATCCAAAGAGCCCACTATAAACAAGATGAAAGAGGCAATAAGCCATTTCCCCCAATGACCACGATAGGAACTAACAAACAAAGTGGCTAAAATAAATCCTAATATAAAATGAATAACATGCTCTGTTCTTGTTACAGCTCTACCTTTAAGATGAAAAATAGTATCCTTCCATGCAAAATATGCAAAAGGTAAAATAGAAAAAATGATGAGCGCGTTTTTTATCATACTGGGATGGTATCCAAATGTGTCCACGGGTCTTGAGGTCTGTGGAGAGCGTTGTATTCGCAAAAAGAAACCAGTTTGCCTTTAGTGTCCAGGGTATGATGACAACAATTGGAGATACGGTCTAAATCATAAGTGTAACGGTCCATAAAAGGCTTAATAGCCAGAGTAAAAATATCGGTAGACTTAATTATTTTTTTGCCTAGCCAGCCCATTATTTTTTTGGTGAGTCCAGAATGGCGTGTGCCTACAACAGATTTTAACTCCTCTGTTGATAAAAGAGTTTTGTTAGTAACTTGGTTGATGATTTGTTCCAAATTAACATACGGAAGGATATTTTTAATCCAAAATCCTTTACGGATAAAGAGAGTAATCCAACCACAATTAGGATGGCTACATGGTATAGGAATAAAATCACTGTTTTTAACTTTGAGATTAGATTGTAGCTGAACTGCCTTAATAACATCAGAAAGAGTGGTTCGGTTTACAGGGGAAGGGTTTAAATGGTAACGGCCCGAATAGGTGGCCGGTTGAAAAGCCACAACTTTAATATTACGGTGCTTGATTCCAGCATCAATAACTGATCCAATATCATCATCATTAACGTCTTGAGTAATAGTCATAGTGAGTTGCATTGGTATATGAGCTTTGGCGCACTCGGCAATAACACGTAGTCGCAAGGCCACAGGACTAGCCTGGCGGATGGACTGATTAGCCTCTGCTCGTAAGCTGTCAAACTGAAGCAACACCATCATTTTATGGCGATAGGGGATCAGCTTTTGAATAACTTGAGATTGGGCCAGGAGAATTCCGTTAGTTGGTAAATATATTTTTTTTATTGATGGAAGCGAATAGCACCAATCTAATAAATCCCAAAATTGAGGATGAAGGAGGGCTTCGCCTCCTGTTAGTTGTATAGAATCAAGTGTTCCTTTGCTTTTAAGAAGCTCGCTGAGATATTCTTTAAAAAGATGTGTGGGTAAAATCTTGTCTCCCTCAGCGTGCGAATAGCATACCCTACAGGACAGATTGCATGCATTTGTGACTTCCACAAGTACAGTACAGGTTTTGTTTTGTGTTTGATTAATGTAAAAAGGGGATAGAGGCGCGGATTGTTTTTCTGTAGTACAGCTCCCTCCATTGCAACAATCCCCTTGAGGGATTGTAAAAACATTTTTCCAATCAAAGCAACGGCCCCAGCGGTCTTTATTGGAAAGAAAGTAAAAATTCTCATCGTTTTCAATAATGCTTTCGCTAAGGCCATGTGTTGCACATTTCGTTTTTTTAAAAACTTTTCCTAAATAAGAAAAGACCACAGCTTCACTATAGTCAAGACAACTAGGACAAAGGCTTAATGTAGATTTAAGTAATTTGGCTGTAGGTTGTAATTTAAATTCCTTTAAAAGATGTTCGGCATTTTTGGAAAGTAAAGTGGATTGAAGTTTATTTAAAGTCTCTTCCAAGCTTGTATTATTAAAAATTTGGGTTTTAAGCATAAGGTACCGCCATATTCATGAGTTGAGAATAAACCATATAACAGGCGCGGCGGTAACGGCTAAGGCCGTTTGTTTTAAGTCTTATAAATTGACGTACTTGATGTTGGGAAAAACTTAGGTTTGCTTTGGCTTCAGCTTTTTGGTGTAACGCTTTAAATGTTTCCAGTTCCGCGTTAGCCAGAAGTTCTGTGGCTAGGTTCCATGTCAGTTTTACATGGTTTAATTCATCTTGATAAATAAGGTTTATTGTTTCGGCAATTTTTTGTTTTCCCTCATGGTTACAGGCTTCCTGATGATATAGGAGAGACTGTGCAACTCTTTTTTCTAAAAAATGGGCATGAATCAAAAAATGCGCCAGCTTGAGACGTTTGGTTTCTGTAGAATCCGCTATTTCAATTTTAAAATTTATCGGTGTAAAGTTTTTAACAGCATAATTAAAAATATCCGGTCCTTTAAATTCGAGAAGAGGTTCCCCCATGTCTCGGATTAATTTTGTAAAGAAAGCCTCATGTTTCTTTTCTTCCTGAGCATGGGTTTTAAGTTGGTTGGTTATTTTTTTATCTTCAAAATGTTCGTATGGGAAATAATCGTTAGCATGCTGTGGGTAACCTTCGCCGGCGCGGTAAAGATTGAGGACCCAGGCATGTGTTTCTGGATTTTGAAGAAGATCTCGGTGAAACCCAGTTTTAATACGGTGAATGATAGAGGACATAAGTTGTTTACGTACTGCATATTGCAATTAGAAAACCAAAAAAAAGGATTATGATAGCTACGCCAACTGATAAACCAATGAATATCGTTTTAAAAATGATTTTGCCTATATTGGATTTTGGTTTAGGTGGTTGATATTTAATTTCGTTATCCATAATGTTAATTACAACAAGGGATGTTGTTTTTTTTTGCTTCTGCACATTCTATTGTTTTAAGCAAAAGCTTATGGTCTGGGTTGATAGGGCGTAAGTCGCAACCCATTTTATTTTCATGAAGAATGAGCGGGCCATAAGCAAATTCGATGGGATATTTCCATAAAGAGTCCGACAAAGGAGGATAAATCCAATCTTTTTGAGCCACCTCTGCATGGCAGCAATAAACAGGTTTTTCTGTTTCTCCTTGATGTACATGTTTCCATCCGCGTTTCATCGCATCCAGCGGAACTTTTTCAATTATTTTTTGTGAAAGCTCGTTTTTATCGCGAATATCAATTCCTATATGATCCAAAAAAGGGCGCGAGCCTGTTGGGGTAAGTAATAGATCATCTTCGGCAATCGTAATGGAAGAAAAGATCATGTTGATTCCTTCGGGAAAAAGATATTTTACATATCCTTGTATTTTATTTTGGACTTGAGCGCCAGCAGCTAAAATAGCTGTTTGGGGCAAGGATTGCGTATTATCAACACGGACATGGGCATGAATAGAATCAGCATTCGAAAGTGCTTCTTTAAAAGGAAAAGAAGTATCAAATACAGCGAGTAAGGTTTGAGTTTCAGAAAAAGAAAGCAACCTTAGTTCTGCAAATAAAGCTAAAATTTTTTGGCAGTTTGTAGCGTGGATTTTCATCTATGTTTTTGAAAGCTAAAGAAAATTATAAAAAACGTCAAGTTATTATAAAAGTGGGGTTATTGCCTATTTTTAAATAAGCTCACAAATAAAAGTGTGGCTAAAATGGTGCTCACAACTTTTAAATGCGAAGCCCATTCGGCGTTTCCATCTTTGCTCATTAAATATCCCATGGATACCGATGAAGTAAGAAGAAGGGTGTAAATGAGCTGATGAATGCCCTGGTAAATTCTCTCGGTATGTTGCTTTTGAACTTTGGTTTGAATGGTGAGTTTGCCCTCGTTTAATTTTTTAAGAACTTTGCTAATTTCTGTTGGTAAATTGATGTAAGAAATTAACAGTTCTTTGGTGGATTGAACAATCAAGTCAGAAACCTTTTGATCTTTGCCCAATACCAGTTCCTCTACATACGGTAACACAATATCCATGGGGTTTAAATGCGGGTCTAAATGAGCGGTTAAGCCCATCATCAAAATTAACGTTCTTTCTAAAAGAATCCATTCGCGCGGCACATGAAAGGTGCGTGTTAATTCTTTTAAACTGATATCCATTTTTTTAAGCTCAATGATATCGTTTAAATGCTGAAAATCACCAATGTTGATGTTTCTAAAATCCTGGATTTTAACACCGCGAATTTTGCTGTAAAAATATTCTACAATTTTATCCAAGGTTTCTTCGTGATCGCCTTTAGAAACAAAACCCATTTGCTTGAGCGCAATAGCGAGCGTCTTTGTATCTTTCTTAATCAAGCCTTCTACAAACACCGTCATTCCCGATTTCATGGTGGGCGAAATGCCTGCCGTGGCTCCATAATCCACCATGGCAATTTGGTAAGATCCATTGTGAGGTTTAATAATGATATTTCCCGGATGCGGATCGGCATGATAAACACCATCCACAAAAATTTGTTTGCAGTAAAAGTGAATGAGCGAAACGGCTACATCGTGCGGTGAAATGCCTTTTTCGCCCAAGCTTGTGACATCGGTTACTTTTACGCCTTCTACAAATTCCACCGAGAGTATTTTTTGCGAGGACAGTTCCCAATATACTTTGGGAAAGTAATAGCGCTCATCGCCCTTAAAATTATCGCGGATGCGTTCCAAATTACGGCCTTCGGCTTCGTAATTGAGTTCTTCCAAAATCATTTTGGAACATTCCTGGTAAATTTCGCTGATGCCATATCCCGAAAAAATAAAATTAAATAAACCAAAAATTCTTTTGAGTGTTTTTAAATCGGACCGTACAATCTCATCAATATTAGGGTACTGAAATTTAACGGCGAGTTTAGTGCCGTCATTTAAATACGCCACATGCACTTGTCCCAATGAGGCCGAGGCTATGGGTGTGTCGTCAAAGCGTTTAAAAAGTTCCAGCGGTTCTTTTTTAAAATCGGCTAAAAAACGTTCTTTCACTTCATCAAAGGGATGAGGAGGGACGGCATCCTGTAATTGTTCTAGCTCGTCAGTAATAGAGCTGGGCAGGAAATTGGTCATGATAGACAAGGTTTGGCCAATTTTAATGTAGAGCCCTTTTAAAATAAGAATGTTGCGCACAATCATTTGTGCTGTTTTACGATGGGCTTTGTCAAAAAGGAGTGACGATCTTTCTTCGCTTACCCATTTAGCAATAAAAAAGAGCCCCAAATAGCGCAAGAGTATACGAAAGGTAACGGTGTATGCACGAATAAGACGAGCTACGGAATTCATCCGGCAGAGTGTAGAGGATTATAGAGCGGGCGGCAAGGATTACGATTGATAGTAATCAAGCCCCAAATGGGTAATTTGTTCTTCACCCATCAAGTAACGTAGCGTGTTTTTAAGCTTCATTTCTTGGATAAAGAGATTGTGCTCGGGATACAGGCCTTCTTTGGTCATGGGTGATTTATAGTAGAATGACAGCCATTCCTGGATGCCTTTCATGCCGGCGCGTTGGGCTAGATCCATGAAAAGAACAAGATCGAGTACCAAGGGAGCGGCCAAAATAGAATCGCGGCATAAGAAGTTGATTTTAATCTGCATGGGCATGCCAAGCCAGCCCACAATATCAATATTGTCCCAACCTTCTTTATTATCGCCACGAGGAGGGTAGTAGTTGATGCGTACCTGGTGGTGCATCTTTTCGTAAAGTTCCGGGTAAAGATGGGGTTGTAAAATGGTATCCAATACGCCTAACTTTGATTCTTCTTTGGTTTTAAAGTTAGCGGGATCATCCAATACTTCGCCGTCACGGTTTCCCAAGATGTTGGTGGAATACCAACCGGCAATCCCTAAAAAGCGGGCGCGTAAACCGGGGGCCAAGATGGTTTTCATGAGAGTTTGTCCGGTTTTAAAATCTTTTCCTGAAAGAGGTACTTTATGCAGGTCGGCCAGTTGAAGTAAAGCTGGGCAATCGGCGGTTAAGTTGGGCGCGCCGTTGGCATAACCAATACCGCTTTTAATGGCAGCATAGGCGTAAATTTGGCTGGGAGGAATGTTGGCGCTGTTGTCTTTTAAACCTTTTTCAAACGCTTCAATGTTTTTGTGCTCGTTTTGAACGGTGCAGTACGCTTCGGTGGAGCCGCACCAAATCATTTGCATGCGGTCGCAATTATTTTTCTTTTTAAAGTCGGCAATTTCTTGAATGAGAGCTTGGGCCAAATCCCATTTGTTTTTTTCCTTTTTAATATTTTCGCCGTTTAAGTTGCGAACATAGTTTTTATCGTACACAGCAAGCATGGGCTTAATGGCCGAAAGATCATCTTTAATTTGATCGAGTAAATCTTTAGGAATAACGCCGGCCTTACTGGCAGCTTCATAACCGGTATCGGGGAAAAGGTCCCAGGCGCCATATACAATGTCGTTTAAGCTGGCAAGTGGTACAAAATCTTTTACTAAAGGGTTTTTGTTTTCGGTACGTTTACCCAGACGGATACGGCCAATTTGAGTGAGGGAACCAATGGGATGACGAACTCCTTTTTTAGCGGCTTCTACACCGGCTACAAAAGTGGTGGCTACAGCACCTAAACCTACCAGTAAAATACCCAATTTGCCCTTTGCCGGGGCGATTTGTACAGCTTGTGACATATATAAGTTCTCCGTTAGAGGTTTTTATCCCCGGAACCTGTTTGTTGTGGGTTCAAAGAATGAGGGGATTCCTTATCAATCCAGGCCAGAAAAGGCAATCAATTTCATGTGTTCGATATTACAAGAGATTATATAGAATTAGGGTGTTTTATTATCGGATAAAGTGGGGGCTTCACCAATAAAGGAAAGGTTTTTGACAGACGATAGATTACGACCGTCTCTGGCCTGAATAGTAAGAATGTTGGCCCCTTCATCTAAGGGAACCATGGTTTCAAAAGTTAAATTTGGCGTTGTGCTGCCAGTGGCCGAAGCACTGTAGTAAACTTTTTTGCCACCGGCATAAATGGTAATATCCTTTAGATTTTGATCGTCGCTTACGGTACCGGTTAAGTGGACTTTTTTACCCCCGGGTTGAAGGGTACTTTCACTAATAGTAATAACGGGCTGTATTTCATAAACACCGGCAACAGGATTAATTTGGGCTTTTTTGGAATCGAGCGGGTTAAAGGTAATGTCATCGGCAAAGCCGGCTTTGGTTTCTTTATCTACGGCGCTTAACGTGAGTGACAGCTTGTCTTTATTATAGGCTTGTCCAATTGAAAAAACGAGAGAGCCTTGCTTTTCGGCATTGGGTAAAATTTCGCCCAGCATCAAACGGGCTGTTTTAAGATTAACATTATCTTCACTGTTGGTGTTTGATAAATTCATGATCACATCGCCGGGTACAGTTTTGGAAATATTTTTAATGGTTACGTCTAAGCGTACCGTTTCACCTTTTTCGGGAATTCCATTAGCGTTACCAACCAAACCTGAGGCTCCGCCGTCTTTGTAGCTAACTTTATAGGCAAAAAGCGGTTTGTCTTTTTCTTTAAAGACGGTGGATACGCGTGTAGAAAGCAAATCTTTAGAATCGGAAAAAAGAGAAATTTTGGTGTTTTCATTAAAATTCATCATTTCGGGCGGAACCTTAAAGTGAACCGAAGCCTCTTTTTTAGATGAGGCATCTACGCGACCAAAAACAAATTCTTTTTGATTGATGATGGGGTTTTCGGAATCTACCACGCCAATAACGCGCGAGATAGCCGTGCTTTTGTTGTTGATTGTTATAGTCCAGGTGTATTCGCGCCCACCTTTTAGTTCGGCTACTTCTTTGCCGGTATCTTTTTCTGTAAAACGTGAACTCACATCTATATTAATTGAAGAAGTATCACTTGCGGTATCGGTGTGCCAGTTGATGCCCTTTTTCTCAAGCACCATGGTGATAGCTTTATCTTGAGATTTTTCTTCCATTTCAACCACGCTTTTGGCTTCGGGAATCATGGTGGTGCGATTGGCTGTTTTAAATTGCGATAACAAACGCAGGGCAAAGCTTAACGGGTAATCGGATTGTTCATCTATTTTAGAAACGTATTGCGATTCTTCCTGCTTTTTTTCAAGTTGCAGGTAGGGCAAATTGTAGGTTGGTTTAGATACTTTGGTATATTTGGTGTTTTCTAAATGCTCATCAAAACTAGCTTCTTTAAACGGTTTGTCATCCCAAATATCAAAAGTGTCGTCGGCTATAAGCATGGGGTACAAACGGATATCGGGCGTAATACCCACAGCCTGAATGGATTCTTTGCCGGGTGTTAAATATTGCGCAATGGTCAGTTTAATAGAAGCCCCATCACGCAGTGGGTAAAGCGATTGTATAGATCCTTTTCCAAAGGTTGTATTTCCCACAACTAAAGCACGGTTATTGTTTTTTAAAGCGCCCGATACAATTTCGGATGCCGATGCTGATCCTTCGTTTACCAAAACTACCATGGGTGTTGTAATGTCATCTTGCGAATCGGGAGTGGCGGGAGCTTTTTCAATTTGGTCGTCGGCGGCTACCGATAGCACAATATCACCACTTTCTAAAAAGCGGTCGGCTACCTGAATAGATTGGTCTAACAGGCCACCCGGGTTGTTGCGTAAATCCAGCACCAAGCCGTCTAGCTTGTGTGTTTCTTTCATCTTTTTTAATTCCTGGTCCATATCCATAAAAGTATCTTCCTGAAAGTTTTTTATGGAGAGGATGCCAATCGTTTTGTTTCCAAAAGTGGTTACTTTAGAGGTAACACTTTCAATATTAATTTTTTTGCGGGTAAGATTAATTTCCCAGGGGTCGGTACTTTTGCGCGACAGTTTAAGCAGTACGTTTGTATTCACTTTACCGCGCAAACGTTCTACGGCTTCCGAAAGGGGCATGTTAACAGTGGAAAGGTGATCAATTTCCAAAATTTTATCTTCGGCCTTCACGCCTGCTTTTTGTGCGGGGGTGTTATCGATGGGGCTAATAACGGTAAGATCATCGTCTTTTAAACCAATCACAATACCAATGCCGCCGTATTCTCCCGATGTTTGGGTTTGAAACTCTTTAAACATGTCGGGGGTTAGTAAATTGGAATGGGGATCGAGTGGTTTTAAAATACCGGTAATAAAAGCATACTGCTGATCATCCGATTTTACATCGCCTTTATAGGTTTCGTTAATAAAGTTAAAAACATCAGAAACAGGCTGTAAGATATCGGCCAGTTTTTGAGGGGTATCGTAGCTTAATGTTTTAGTTTTATCTAAAAGTGATACTTTAAAGCTGTTTTGGTTTTCATCAGGAAATTCAATAAGTAATTCGGGGATACGTTTAGAGAGGCTGTATAAACCTTCTTGTAACATTTTAAGCGGTTTTACGCGTGAGCTGGCGTAGTAATACTGATTAATCATGGAGACCGACCGTACAATTTGCGGAATGAGATCTACCTTGATACTGGGAGCTGATTGATCGGATAAAAACGGAAAGCTCCAGCCGGGAAGAGGCAAGGTTATAAAAGAGGCAATAATAAAAGCTCTTAAAAGTGTGTTAAAATGAAACATAATTTTTTCCGCTGCTTTGTTGACAGTGGATGGGGGTGACATGTACACTTAACAATCTATGAATCCTAAATCAAAACAAGCTCTTTTGTCCATTTTTACTTTTTTTATTATTTCATTAACTTTTACCGCCCATGCCTTTGTGATGCGCAATTTATCGCTAGCCGAGTTGGCTGGTTTTTCTCAAAGTGTGTTTACGGGAACGGTTTCTCAGGTAGAAACCGGTGTAGAGGTTTCGGGTAAAGAGGCTATTCGTTATACTTTTAATGTGATGGAATGTTTAAAAGGCAATTGCACCAATGGGACGGTTAGTTTTAATCAACTGGCCAATTCTTTAGTTGGGGCTCCCAAATTTAAAAAAGATACGGTGTACACCATTTTTTTAGCGCGTGAGTCGCGTGAGGGGTTTACTAACCCTGTAGCCTTAGAGCAAGGTGTGGTGGGGATGGCCTATCAAGATAACCGTTGGGTAATTCCCGATAATGCCCAAAACCGTGGTTTTGTAAATAAATTGGCGCAATCTAAAACGCACACCTCTTTAACCCGTTCGGTAAATGGGAAGTCGAGTTACGTTACCTTAGATGCCTTAAAACAAGCTATAGAATAGGACATCATGAAATTACTTTTAAAATTTATTTTTGTTGCGGGAGTTTTACTTTTTACTCCTTTGGCTTTTGCGAATGGTCCTATTTTTGTGAATGCCGATGCGGAACTGGCGCATTGGTTGTCGGGATCCAGTATCTCTTTAGATATGGAAAGCGGTGATTGTGCTGGTTACGATAATGACACCATGAAGACAAGATTAGAAAATGCTGCCGATGCATGGGCCTCTGTAACAAATGTGGATTTAGCATTTGATGTTACACAGGGAAATTTAGATGATAGTGACGTTGATACGGATGGTGATGATATTGATTTAAGCAATTATTCCCAGTTTTATGTTTCCAGAAACAGCATAACAAATGCTCAGGACACCTTAAATGCTGTGATATTTGATGATACCGGTGATATTACGGATGAACTGTATAGTAATGATTTAGGAGCCGATGCTAAGTACATGGTGTTGGGTTTTGCGGCCCCCACTTTTTTTGAAACGGCAGATAATACCATTAGTGATGGACAAGTATTTTTAAATTGTCTTTGTTATGATGGTAACGAACAGTGCGTGAATAGTGAAAATGAGGCTGTTGATTTTTTGGATGAAGATTTGGATTTTACACTTACCCACGAATTGGGGCATTTTTTAGGATTAACCCATTCTGTTGTTAATGCAGAATTGGAAGACGATTGCGATGCAGATGTGGATGGCGATTGTGATGATTTACCTACTATGTATCCCATATCGGTAGATCCGGCAGATCAGGTAACGTTAACCCGTGATGATGAAGTGGGTATTCTTAAGCTTTATGGTTCTGATGGTTGGGATAATACTTTATGCGCAGCCGAAGGCAATTTAGTTGATTTACGTGGTTTGCCTTTACGTTGTGTGGATGTTCAAGCAATTGCCACCGATGATAGCGAAACTATTGAAGCGGTTTCTGGTGCTGATGTAGCCCAGGAAGATTTGGGAACCGATAATTATACCGATGATGATGGTGAATGTTTGGGTGATTGTGGTTATTTTAAAATTTGGGGTTTAAATCCGGCTAAAACTTATGACATTGTAGTGAAGCCTATTAATACCTTTTTTACTGGAGCTAAAACGGTATTACCCTGCGGCAGTTATCAGTTGGAAGGTGTGCAGGAGGAAACATTAGTAGAAGGTTTTCAGTGTAATGCGGCCGGCCAAACTGATTCTATTGATCAGGCGGGTGTTACCGAAACTATTTCGTGCAGCGGTTTAATTGAAGATATGGATTTTGATGGTGATGGCCAGGATGACTGTACAACGCGGGGTGGTGTGCCGTTGCTTGATGCTGATGGTAACCCAACCGATATTAATACAGATCCTGAAACCGGTGATATTACACCGAACGATGAACCCGATTGTTGCATTAGTGCCTGTGGTGGTACAGGGGCTTGCGAACCCACCTCAGATGAAAGTGATGGCGGTGGCGATTCTGGTGGCTTGGCGCAGTCGGGTTGTCAGTTAAGAACCCATGCTCCGGATTCTTTGGTGTCTCTGATGTTTGTGATGGTGATGATTGGTGTTCCTGTTGGTTTACGCCGTTTTTATGCCAATAAAAACCATTAGTCATTCTTCTTGAAATCTTTATAAACCTTCTGTAAAGCTTCAATCACTATGAAGCTTTCTCAATCTTTTATTCCTACACTCCGTGAAGTGCCCAGTGAGGCCGAAGTGGTGAGCCATAAACTCATGCTTAAAGCCGGTTATATCCGCAAATTAGCGGCTGGTATTTATAATTATTTGCCCTTAGGCTTAAAAGTAATCCAAAATATTGAAAAAATTATCCGTGAAGAAATGAATGCGGTGGGAGCACAGGAACTGCTGATGCCCATGGTGCTGCCTGCCGAATTATGGAGCGAATCGGGGCGTTGGCAGATTTACGGAAAAGAATTACTACGCTTAAAAGATCGTCACGATAACGAATTTTGTTTGGGGCCCACACACGAAGAAATTATTACCGATGTGGTGCGCCGTGAAGTACGTTCTTATCGGCAATTGCCGGTGTCTCTGTATCAAATTCAAACTAAATTTAGAGATGAAACTCGTCCTCGCTTTGGGCTTATGCGTGGGCGCGAGTTTATCATGAAAGATTGTTACTCCTTTGACCGCACCATGGAAGATGCGCAAAAAAGTTATTGGACTTATTACGAAGCCTATAAAAAAATATTTTCGCGCTGTGGTTTAAGCTACCGCGCCGTAGAAGCGGTTACCGGCAACATTGGTGGAACGCTCTCGCACGAATTTCAGGTGCTGGCCGATAGCGGCGAAGATGCCATTGTGAGCTGTTCAGCGTGTGATTACGCAGCCAACATCGAAAAAGCCGAATCGAAAGAAGGCGAAACCTGTGCGCGGTGTAACAAAGGAACTATGCAAGGTTTTAGAGGTATTGAAGTGGGCCAGGTGTTTTATTTGGGCACAAAATATTCAAAAGCTTTAAAAGCAACTTTTCTAGATGACAAAGGAAGCGAACAAATTATTGAAATGGGTTGTTATGGTATTGGAGTAGGGCGTACCTCGGCTGCGGCTATTGAACAAAATCACGACGACAAAGGAATTATTTGGCCCTATGCGCTAGCTCCGTACAAAATTGCGGTGATTGGTCTTTCGGTGGATGCAAAAGTGATGGATGTGGCCCAAAAATTTTACCAGTATGTTCAAAAAGATTTGAAAATTGATGCGGTACTGGATGATCGCGATGAACGTGCCGGTGTTAAATTTAACGATGCCGATCTTATTGGATACCCGTACCAGCTTATTATTGGTGGTAAAGGGTTAGAGAAGGGTGAAGTGGAATTTAAGACACGAAAAACCGGCGAAAAACAAATTGTGCCTTTGGCGAATGTGGAAAATTTTTTGAAAGATACTTTTTCAAAGTTGTCATAAAAAATGCCTCAACATAACCCCTTAATTATTGCTCTGGATACCGATTCTTCGGGTGAAGCCCTTAAGTTGGTGCGTCGTCTTAAAGAAACGGGTGTGGCTTTTAAAGTGGGGTTCGAACTTTTCTCCGCTCATGGTCCAAAGATTGTTGAAAAAATTTTGAGTCATCATGTGCGTGTTTTTCTCGATTTAAAATTTCATGACATTCCCAATACCGTCGCTAAAGCCGCCCAAGTGTGTACCAAAATGGGTGTGTGGATGTTTAATGTGCATACCAGTGGTGGTATCGACATGATGGTGGCGGCTCGCGATGCGGCGCGTGAAGCGGCCTATAAAAACAAAACCAAGGCTCCAATTTTGCTTGGAGTCACTGTTTTAACCAGTATGAATAATTTATCGCATCTTAATATTCCTTTAAGTGTAGAAGACCAGGTGTTGCATTTGGCAAGCCTTGCCAAGCAGGCCGAGCTGGATGGTGTGGTGTGCTCTGCGCAAGAAACAAAAGCAATTGCGCAAAAATGTGGAAAAGATTTTTGTTTGGTAACACCGGGTATCCGCATGCCTGATGATGCTGCCGGTGATCAAAAACGTATTGTTACGCCCCGTGATGCTATGCAAAATGGTAGTCATTATCTGGTGGTGGGCAGGCCTGTAACCCAATCGGGAGCACCTCTTACGTCGGTCGACCGCATTTTAGCCTCTCTTAAATAATTATTGCATCGTACATAGCGTGTCGTTAATCAAAACCTGCTGAGGCTTGAGAGCGCTGGATGAACCTATAAGGCTGATGCCGAGATCCTCGCTTTTTACCCCGTTATTTAAATTAATATAGGTTCCGCGTCCACTCATACCTCCCGAAATTAAAGCAGGATCCCATCCCCAGGCATTGGTTTTATTAATATAAGAGGGATTAATATATTTCATCGTAAAATTATTTCCCAACGACTGCCCATTCACCGTGATTTGGGTCACAATATTAGCTTTATAATTGGATCCCTCTGGCCAAGAGCCTTCTACTCTAACTTTGGCGGTGCATGTCAGGTTAGCGGAAGGAGGAGGCGTTTCAGTTTGGCAAGAGGAAGAACAACCATCACCACTTACAGTGTTACGATCATCACATTGTTCGCCTGCTTCTACTGTTCCATTACCGCAAACAGGTGTTGGAGTGGAGCTTGAACATGATTCCATTCCAATATTGGTATCGCCCGAACAATAACTCATCAGACGACGTAGATTTTGATATTTCTCGCAATTCACCGTTTTCCAATCGTCTTTTAAAATACCGCCCGTATCACCCGAGTTGGGATTCCAGCTCCAG
>JAIBAG010000017.1 GCA_019695305.1 bacterium | reverse complement strand
CCTAATTTTTGAGCAATTTCTTTTAATTCGGTCATAGATAATTTACTTTACATTCCTTCTTCTACATTTCAAGAATAATCCATGGCCAAACTGCTCCTTATTCAGCCGCCTGTCCAAGATTTTTACGATACCGACGTACGCTTGCAACCCATTGGCCTTAGTTTTTTAAAAGCAGCACTTCACAAGCATTTGCCCATGCTTACTGTTAAAATTATTGATGCACATCATGGGCATGGCAAAAAAACAATCCCCGTTCCCAAAGAACTTGCTTATCTTAAAGACTACTACGCTCATCCCGATAAAAGTCCGTTTTGTACTTTTCATCACTACTATCATTTTGGGGCTTCGTTTGAACAAATTGCCAGTTGGATTAAAAAAGAAAAACCCGATGTGGTGGGGATCTCTTGCTTGTTTTCGCCTTACTACCGCGAAGCACTAGAAGTTGCGTGTGTGGTAAAAAGTGTGGCTAATATTCCCGTCATCGTGGGAGGCTCGCATGTGTCGGCGCATCCGCAAAGCATGATAGAAAGCCCGTATGTTGATTTTGCCATTACCGGCGAAGGAGAAAAACCGCTGGTTGAATGGATGAAAGTTTTTTTAGAGGGATCTTCTGATTATTCGTGCGTTCCCAATTTAATTTATAAGCAAGACGGACAAGTCATCACTAATCAAAAAGCAGATAATTATCTGCTCGATGAAATTCCCATGCCCGATTTATCTGATTTTAATCCGGCCACCTATCGTTACGGTAAAAAACCCATGGCCTTTGTGATTACCTCGCGCTCGTGCCCGCACCGCTGCTCGTTTTGCTCGGTTCATCAAACTTTTGGTTTTTCGTATCGCCGCCGGAGTGTGCCACTCGTTTTAGAAGAGATACAAGCTCGCTATCATCAAGGCTATCGCGTATTTGATTTTGAAGACGATAATCTGACCTTTTATAAAAAAGAAATGAAGGAATTGCTGCTGGGGATTATGCGTCTTTTTCCTAAAAAAGATGTGGAACTGGTGGCTATGAACGGGATTTCGTATTTAAGTTTAGATGACGAACTGTTGGGCCTTATGAAAGAAGCCGGGTTTACGCATCTTAATTTGGCGCTTGTTAGTTCCGATAAAAGTGTGCGCGAAACGACCAAGCGTCCGCACACGCTAGAAAAATATCTAGCCATTGTAGAAAAAGCACATGCCTTGGGGCTCAAAATTACCTCGTATCAAATTTTGGGATTGCCCAGTGAAACTCTTGATTCCATGATTCAAACACTTTCGTTTAATGCCAAACTTCCTGTTTTGCTGGGGGCTTCTCCCTTTTATTTAACTCCCAATGCGCCGCTGGCGCGCGAGCTTAATATCACTTCTGGCGCTAATGATATTTTTAAAGCCCGGCTTACAGCGTTTGCCACACCGTCGCCTCATTTTACACAGGATGATATTTATACCTTGTTTGTAACCACCCGCATTCTCAATTTTATGAAGGGTGAGCGGGTTGGAACTCGCTACGAACGCGGTAAAATGTTGCTGTCTCGCCTCCTTGCCGAAAAAACACTTTTTGCCGATACGCCTTTAGGTTTTCAACCAAACACCAAATTTAAGTATGACGTTTTTAAGCGTGTGTGGGATACTCTGTATGATGGACAAACACAAACTCAAGGCCGTGCGCGAGATTGTACAGGGAATGAAATTAACGCCCGGTAAAGGCCATCCGTGTTCTTATATTGCTCAAAATTGGTCTAAAGAAATAGCTTTTAAGGCCGATATGCTGCCACCCGGTGTTTATCATTGCTTGATGGATTTGGGATTTAGACGTAGTGGCGATATTTTTTATAAACCCGTGTGTTCGGCCTGCACGGCCTGCCGGCCCATTCGGATTCCGGTAGATCAGTTCACACCCGATCGTACACAAAGTCGCATTTTTAAAAAAAATAGGGATATTGATGTACAATTAGTGCCGCCCAATCCTACACATCAAAAATATGAATTGTATAAAAAATATATTGTTTCCCGCCATTCCGAAAAGCCCATGAGCGCCGATTATGATGACTTTGTGGCTTTTTTGTATGGAAGCCCTATTGAAACGCGTGAATTAGAAATGTGGCTAGATGGAAAATTGATAGGTGTGGGTATTTTAGACTTGGAACCCGAAGCCGTAAGTGCTGTTTATTTTTATTACGATTTAGAGTACGAAAAGCGTAGTTTGGGCACCTATAATATTCTTTGGGGTATTGAGTACACGCGGCGCAACCGTGTTCCCTATTATTATATGGGGTATTATGTGGAAGAATGTCGCAAAATGAATTATAAAACACGTTTTGAACCTTACGAAATTTTAGAGCCTAGCAAATTAGATTGATGCATTTTTGAGAAATCTATTAGAGTCTTATCCCGTTTATCGGGGTTGGAAAATATAAACTTATGAAAGGCCATGCCCATTTTACAAATTACGACAAGCAAGTGATGCGCGTGCTTTTTTACACGCTGTGGCTTAATTTGGCTGTGAGTTTGGCCAAACTTTTTTACGGCATTTATACCCAATCACTAAGCCTTGAGTCGGATGGATTTCATTCTCTATTTGATACCGCGTCTAACGTGGTGGGTTTGGTGAGTATTTATTTTGCCTCAAAACCAGCCGACGACAAACATCCCTACGGGCATCGTAAAATTGAAACCTTAGCGTCCATGGGCATTGCCTTCATGTTGTTTTTAACATGCTACGAAATTTTAACCGATTTATATGAGCGTTATTATCACCCCGTTGTGCCCCATGTAGATGTGTTGAGTTTTGCCATTATGATAGTAACATTAGCAATTAATTTTGGTGTGTCACGTTACGAAAAAAGAAAAGGGCACGAGCTAAGAAGTGAAATTTTGCATGCCGATGCGGCTCACACGCATACCGATGTTTTGGTTTCTATTTCTGTAATGGCTTCTTTTGTGGGTGTTTTGCTCCATTGGGTATGGATTGATTTAGTGGTAGCTTTTTTTATTGTGCTGGTCATTGTTCATGCAGGCTACGAAATTATTGTGCATAGCTTAAGTTCGCTTTTAGACGAGCAATTTATTGATCCAAAAGAAATAGAGACTATGGTGATGAGCGTGCCAGAGGTAGAAGGATGCCATAAAATACGCAGCCGCGGCACATTGGGAAAAGTTTTTGTAGATTTGCATATTTATGTGCATCCTCTCATGACACTTGAAAAGGCACATTCTTTAACCCATGTGGTGATTGATACTATTAAAAAGCAAAAGCCCGAAATACAGGATGTTCTCATTCATACCGAACCCTCTTTTAGAACCGACGGCGTTACCGATGACCGCTAAATTTACGCTCTTGTGCCCTTTGTAAAAATATTCTAGACCTCTCGTCGTATCATATTAAAGAGGTGCTTATGTTTAACATGGGTGGGGGCGAGTTAATTGTGGTGGGTATTTTAGCCCTTATTTTAATTCCGCCCGAAAAATTACCTGGAGTGGCAACTAAACTGGGGCGTTATGTGCGCACTATTCAGCGCTCGCTTGAAGAAGTAAAAGGTAGTTTTAAAGATGGTTTAAAAGCTGATAATGCGCCTCCTGTAAAGCGCCCCGAAATTCCTCCTCAAAATACGTCTCAAAATTCTACCGAGGGAGATAAAGCATGACGGTTGTGGAACATTTAACCGAATTACGCAATCGAGTGGTGCGGTCATTTTTGTTTATTGCAGCGGGTGCCGTTGTTAGTCTTATCTTTTGTAAAGATATTTATCATGCCTTGCAAGTGCCCATGCTCAAGGCGCTTCCGCCCGAAAGTCATTTTATTGTAACCAGTCCATTTGAATCGTATGTGGCTTATTTTAAAATTGCCCTTGTTGCAGGGCTTTTTATTGCATCGCCTTTTGTGTTTTATCAAATTTGGCGTTTTGTGTTGCCGGGTTTAAAAGATAACGAAAAAAAAATGGTGTTCCCGTTTGCATTGTTGTCGGGAGTTTTGTTTACGGGTGGAGCACTCTTTGGCTATTTTGTGGTTTTTCCTGCTGGCTTTTATTATGTGAATGCCATTTTAGATGGAACGGGCATTGTGATGTTGCCCCGTATGGAAGATTATTTGGGGGTAGCGTTAACCTTGCTGGTTGCTTTTGGAGTATGTTTTGAACTGCCTCTTTTTATTTTTTTACTGGGCAAATTGGGCATTTTAACCTCGGCCCATATTAAAGCTTACAGACGTTATGTGATTGTTATTTTGTTTGTGGTGGCCGCTGTGTTAACTCCCGGCCCCGATGTGATCTCGCAAGTGTTATTGGCGCTTCCTATGTGGATTTTATTTGAGGCCGGCGGGCTTAGTTTAAAATTGATTAAACATAAAAATTAAATGTTTGAAGAAATTAAAAAATTAAAAAAAGAAAAAAACGCGCTCATTATTGCGCATTATTATCAAGACGGCGAAATTCAGGATTTGGCCGATTATGTGGGCGATAGCTACGGCATGGCGCTTTACGCCAATAAGCAAAAAAATCCCATTGTAGTGGTGTGTGGCGTAAAATTTATGGCCGAAACCATCAAGGTTTATAATATGGAAAAAAAGGTTCTTTTGCCTGATGTTAATGCCGGTTGCTCGTTAGCCGATTCGTGCACGCCACCCGTGTTTGAGCATTTTAAACAAAAGCATCCCGGAAGTTTTGTGATGACTTATGTTAATTCAAGCCTTGAAGTAAAAGCTTTAAGCGATGTAATTTGTACCTCGGCCAATGCTGTTAAAATTGCGAGTAAAGTTCCGCAAAATCAAAAAATACTTTTTGGACCCGATCAACATTTGGGGCGCCATGTGGCTAAAAAGTTGGGGCGCGATATGGTGATGTTTCCGGGTAGCTGTTTTGTGCACATGTCGTTTAATGTTAAAGAAATTTTACGTTTAAAATTAGAGCATCCGTTAGCTAAAATTGTGGCGCATCCCGAGTGCGAAGAACAACTGTTAAACATGGCCGATTTTATTGGTTCTACCAGTCAGCTTTTGGAATTTACGCAAAAGGATGAAGCAAAAACTTTTATTGTGCTCACCGAAGCGGGTATTGAGCATCAGATGAAAAAATTAAGCCCTCAAAAAACTTTTATTATGGGTCCCGATTTGGATGGTTGTGCCTGTAATAATTGCCCGCACATGAAGCTTAATACCTTAGAAAAACTTTACGATTGCTTAAAAAACGAAAGCCCCGAAATTCATATTGAGCCTAGCCTTGCCGCCCGCGCACTTATCCCCTTAAACCGCATGATTGAGATGGCTGCTTAAAATTTTTGCCTATTAAAGCTTTTTTGACGCTATCAAGTCTCTTGATGGGCTTTGTATGCATTTAAGTTATTGAAATTACAGTGTTTTATTTTAATAAAAACGGGCGTTTTGGGCATCCTTTTTGCTGATAAATCCTTTGAATCCAATAAGTTGAAAGAGCTTTATGGCACCCATACCACCACCTGGGCGTGGCGCATTGGAAATACCTCTGGAAGTTTCGGGAGCGGCAGAAACGCCGCAAGGTACTGGTGCGTCTTCTCAAGTTCCGCTTGATTCATTAGTTCCGCATTCCACATCGCAAGAAGTTATCCCTTTACGTCATCCTCTTTTTGTTGATTCTCCAGGTTTTGATTTTGCCCCATCTTTGGAATGGGCTGATGTGCCCCAAAATTTTAAAAATATTTTTAAAAAAATTCCTAAAGAATATTTGCCGTCTGAACAAACTCAAATTTTTTATTATGAGTCTTTTGTTTATCGTTTGCTGGAACAAAAACAATCTTTCTCATCCATAGATTCTCAAATAGCCGAAGCCTCACGTTCTATTGGTCGCTTGTGCGATATCATCCGTTATTTGGAAGTTACTTTAAAAATACCCGTTGAGAATAAAGATACAATTTTTGAAAACGCTCTTGTATGCGCACTTAATGGCGAGTGTAGCCAAGTAGATGCGATGTCGTCAGGTTTAGATAATGAAGCGTTTAAAGCTCAAATTAAAAGTGAAGCCGGTAAAATGGAACGCTATGCGCAAAAGAAAGCCGAACTAGAAGTAAGCCTGCCGCTTCTTGCCAGGCAAAAAGAAAGTTTTTATGAAGAGATTCATGGTCTCAATACACAAAACTCGGTTGCTTATAATCCGTGGGTTACTAGTAACGATGAACCAGTGGCAGCACGCATAGAAGCAATTCGGGCCATTACGGTAGCCGAACAAACAGCGTATGGTAATATAGAGGCCCTTGATGCCGATATAAACAAGAGTGCTCAAAGCATTGCATTAAATACCTATAAAATTTTGGTTGGTTTAAAGAATAGTGGTGTAGTGGATGAGGCTACACTCAATGATTTTTTAGCGCGTTTGGGAGATAGCCCAGCGCAAGTGCCCCCTAAGCTTTTACCAAAAGTACAGTTGGCAAGAATATGGATGGCATCTCATGCGTCTGTTGGTAGTTTTGATAACTTGTTTTACACGGGTAAACATGAAGCAGCTCTTGATGAATCTCTAAAAAATCTTATCCCTCTTTTAGCCTACGAAGTTTATCAAAAAGGTGACGATATTCAAATGACGGGCAGCATGGTGCTTGTGGGCGAACACTATCGTCATAAAGATGCCCCTGAAATTGTACGACATCCTCCCGCCGGATGGATTCCATTTCAGGCCGGGACCAATTTAAAATCTCCGTCATCATGGTTTTTTGTTGAAAAAAATGATTTAACCTTCACTGTTTTTAAACTGAGCGAAACAGGAAAACCGGAAAAATATGTAAGTTTTGATGATAGAACCATGTCCCAGTTAGACGCTAAAAGTGAAGATTTTTTGCAAGATGTTTTGCGGGTTGTTTCTACAAACCCCTCACTTCAAAAAATACAAGAGTGGGGAAAAAGGGCGCAGCCTTTGGTGGAGCCGCTTATGGCCTTGATGGAAGCCGGAGCCAGCGGGCGCAATACCCAATATTATGTAGACGTGGTTAAAGAAGCAGCACAAAAACTAAAAGATTTTATCAGGAGTAACCGTGCAGAAATGACGCAGGTGTTTGCGGATGCACAAGGTTTAGTTTCTCTTATTCAGTCGTTATCGTTTTGTTCCGGATATAATTCTGAAACCGGAGAGGTGCTCAGTTTATTTTGTAAAAGGCTTGAAGGCGTTACCGATATTATCGGTAAAATGGATGCTTTTTGTGATGAAGTATTAAGCCCCACGTTTTATGCCGATACCTTTGATAACTGGTTTGCCAACGATGGGATGCAAATTGTGGGAGGGCTTATTGGTGGTGTGGCGGCGGCTACAGGTGTGGGTGGTATTATTGGAGGTGCAGCACTGGCAACATCAAGAGGTCAAATGATTTTGGCCTTAGCCAGTGGCGTGGGTGGGGTAATGGGCGTTGAGGGCGCGCGCTATTTTTCGGGACATGTTTTAACGCATGGAGCGGGTACCGGAGTAAAAGCCGATTTTGAAACCTTAAGCGGCCCCGATTTGATGTATAACTATGCATTTCAAACGGGAGCATCGGCCTTAAGCACATTTTTATTTTTGCGTTTGGGAAATCTTTTGGCCACTAAAGCCATTACCTGGAATGAATCCAGTAACCGTGCACTCAAGCTTTTGGGGCAATCCATTCTTAAGACTTCATCTAAAATGCACGGGGTTTTTGAATCTCTCAAATTTTTCGATAAAACAGCCATTGGAAAATTTTTAGATGAGTTGATTGAGGAATCTTTGCAAAGTGCTGTGGAAGCGGCATTAAACGGGAACACGTTTACTCAACCCTTAGGCACATTATGGAGTATTTTAACCTGTTCCCATGCGCCGCGTGCCTTGCCCGGTTCGCCCACGGTGTATAAGGCAACACGTACTGGTAATGTGTTGGAAGTGGAGTTTGAATTTACGGAAGGAGCCGATCAAGATATTGTTGGCCCAGGACATTTGTTTGAAGATGAATTAGCAAGTGTGTACCGTGGGCAGGGTGATTTTACATTAACGCATGAGGGAGATAACTATGTTATTACGCAGGTACTAAGTGGACGCACTATCCGTCATGTGTATAAGCCAAGCAAAACGCCGGCTATATTGCGCGAAGCTATTTCCCGTGCCCGTGTTGGTGATGGCGATATCGATAGCGAAACCCCGCTAGAATTTTTGGAGAATAAATGGGGAATTACTGGTGAAATGTATACTCCTCCACGTTCCCGTTTTACCTTGGTGCGAGCAGGTCAAAACTATACGACTCCAGCAGATATAGAACCTTACTTTCGTTTAAAGCTAGATCCCAAACATAAATGGTCGCTTACCTCGGAGTTTTTACGAAAAAAAATGGGCTTTACCATTTTGCCGGCCGAGGTGGGCGAAACAGAAACCATTTTTACGCTCACACGCGGTGAAGACAGTATTACCATTGTAGTGCCCAACAGCGCGCTTGATATTGTGCATCGTGCCGATGGAGGGCGTGAACTGGCAGCCGTTACCGAAGGTCAAAGTTTGTTTGATGTGCAAGATTTTCTGGGTCATTTGGGCCAAGTGGGTACAACGGGTGCTTTAAGCCGGCCCCTGTGCAAATGGCTCCATATGCGGGGCGATTTTTTAACGCTTATGCAAATGGCGCAAAGCGGGAATGAGCAAGCAATGGTTGAATTAAGTGCGGCCGCTGGCCGTACCGATGGTTATGGGAGGCAGGCCCGTTATGCTTTAGGGCATTATTATCAGGTGTTGCGGCCGCAACCCTACGAGCCACCCGTTGCGCCACCGGGAAATTTTAATCAAAGCCGCCTGGCCTATCAAAACGGGCGTATACAAAGTGAAATGGCAGCATTATCAGGGCCGCAAGATGAAGTATTGTTTTTTGAAAATAATTATCTGCCCCGCTTCATGGCCGACTATGTAGATGTAGCTAAAGAATATCATACAACAAACGGACAAAAACTTTATTTTACGGGACGGGTTTTAGACGTTGATAATTTTACAACAACTTTTGAAGCTGTGGTTGTTGATAAGGAGGGAAATAAACAAAATGTATGGGTAGTGCTTATTACTCACGGGGTGTCTGTTGATGAGAATATTCTTTTGGATGCCGAAGATGCCCGGCGTGCAATGCCGCCTCATGGCATTGATCGTGTTACAGCTGAAAATGGATTAGAGGCTGCTATTTATGACGTAGCCCCGCCTCGTTTGCCTGATGTTCCAGAAGATACAGAAAATTTAAACCAAACTGATGAAACAAGCTCATTGGCCGAAACCTTGCCCGATGGTGATGTGGCGGGCTTTAGGCCTGTTTTAGAAGGTGCGCGTACTCCGCTGGTATCAATTGCCGATAAAGTGCCCTCTCTTGAAAGGGCGCGTAGTCGTGTGGCTCAAATAGATCGTCTGTTGCTGATTGCATCGTCTCAACCCGGCGTTGAGAGTTCAGTAACTGAGCGCTTAGAACAAGAAAGGGCTCATTTAGAGTGGGCTATTGAGTTTGCAAAGGAGCATGATGGTTTTATTTTTGATGATGGCCGTGTGGCATTAATGGATGGAGTAATTGGAAAAATAGTTAAAGAAAATGACAGTTTTGTTTTTATTCCCATGGTTCATCAAGCGCACGGTGAAAGAGTTAAAATTTATCCCGGCCATGGTGCTACTATGATTTTTTTGGATCATATGGTGGAAGAGTACGTAGGACGCAATGCAACTTTTGAAATTTTTTGGGAGAGCAATACTTATTACGGACTCACAAGCCCCGATGGCGATGAAGTGTGTGTGATGTGTGATGCGAGTGGTTTGGTGTATGTGGGGAAACGGGAAAATGGTTCGTTTCTATTAAAGCCAAGTCGTGGTTCGGAATCTGGCCATATTGTAGAAAAAAATGACGATAACAGGGCTACTGTTTTATTTTTTGAGAGAGAGTTTTACATTGAGCCAGAAATTATTAAAAATAACGATGCCATTTATTATTCTGATAAAAATTCGGGATTGCTTTTTGATGAACAGGGTGCGCCGGTAAGAAATGCTGAGCCCATTCCTTTGGCCCATGATCGTTTTTTATGGAATGGCCGTGTGTTGGTTGAGTTACAAAAGGGTGTTTACACCGACTTGTACACCTACGAAAATAGAGGACGCCATAAGTCTGTTGCTTTTGGCACGGGTAGTTTTTATATAAAAGCCTACGCCCACAACGGAAATTTTGTAGGTTTTGAGCCCTACACTCATTTGCCCCCCAGTGATCCAGTTGAAGGAGCCTACTACTTTGATGGTCGCGCTCTCATGACGGTGAGTACTCCTCATAACATCATGACCAAAGATGATTTTGCAAGCGAACAAGGGGTTTATTTTAAAAAAACCTCGGAGGGATTAGCAGCTTTTTTTGATCCGCATGATATAGATTTACAGAAAAAAATTGTGGAATTGGCCCAAAGTGGCCGTATGCCCTTTATAGTTCATATGCCCCAGTCAATGGGCGGACACATTGTAGCGTCTACCGATTTTGTTTTTAGCGATAGTGAAGGCCAAATTGTTTTTAATAAAAAAGTTATAGAAGACAAGCTAAAGCTAAACCCCAATTTTCTTTTACCGGTTGTTACTTACAACAATGAGGGTGTCCCACAAATTAATTTTATAAACCCCGTATGGCTAAAACGTGAAATCCATATGAGGTATCCCGATGCCACACATGCCTGGCTTAATGGACAGGATTATGAGGTGGTGTATCACAACGATAAAATAATATTAAAGCCCACTCCCTTGCAACAGGCACGCGCTGTGTATGTGAATCTTGATAATCCTGTAAGTTACCAGACTATTCAGTTAACGGCCGCAAATCCGTTTGTGAATGTGGGGCGCAAACATTGGGATATGAGCGATTATTTTTCACGACGCTATAAATATTCTGTGTTGGAAAAATATCCCGCTGTATTTAAAGAAGGGCGCGTAGTACCGCAAAATACTTTTGATTATGCGGGTCATGCCTGGGCATGGCATACAGGTTTTAAGTTTGAGGGGCATGATTATTGTTTGGGCAGTGTTACTGGAACTGATGAAAGCGAAACTCCCGTTACTCTTTTTGTTAAGGGCGATAATGGTGATTGGCAGAAGGTTCAAGATGGTTCTTTTGAATGGGAAGATGAGGATGGAGAATTTTTTAGAATTATTGTTCGTCATGGATATGTATGGGATGTAACAAAACGTATGGTTGGTTATCATATGCATCCAGAACGTTATTTGGGAAGTGATGCCAGCCGCGGATTAGATCCGGCACAGTATGCCATTTTTGTAGAGGACGAAGAACGTGGCGGTGTGCGCATGGCCACCCGTACAGAATTGGAAGAAAGTTTTAACAGCGTACCTCAATTGGCGGATGATTTTTATATAAGGACACCGCCCAGTTCTTATAATAGCGATGCAGAAGCACGAGTGGAGTATAGCAGTAGTCAACTGGTACAAACGGGTAAAAATGGTGTGAGTGGTGATTTGTATGATTATAACAGGGTTAAAATTGATGAACTTGTTCTACATACTTTTTATGTAACGGAAAACGGGCATACCTATACCTACCGTATTTATACACCCAGCGAGGCACGTAACTTAGAGGGTAATCAGTTTTTTATTCCTCAAACCGAAGAGGATGTGTTGCGTTTGCATCGTCATATTCTTGATGTGCTTCCCCCATCTCATCGTTTGATGCTGGATGAAATTGAATATTATGCGGCGCGTGAAATTTATGAAGGCCGCGAGTATGGAGGCATGTATGGTGGAAAACTGCAGAATGTGATGACTCTGTATGGCGAGGTGGGTGAAAACCCGCAAGAATGGAAAAAGGGTTTTTTAAAGCGCATTATTACTCATGAGGTATCGGGCCATGGTTTAGAACGTACAAATCCTGATATTGCTAATCTCATCATGCGTTCATTTGTGTTAGATGGCCGTTCTATGGATTACGGTTATTTAAACCCCTACGAATATTTTGCGGTGTTATCCGAATATTATTTTTACGATAGACCCAAGCTGGCACAGTTTCCACATGGAGCACGTTTATTAGATGCTCTTTACGGCATGCGCGATACCGGGCTTTATTGGTCGGGTTTAGATACTTTAGTGGCACCTAACGATGCTATTCCCGATAGAGTGTTTGAATCAGGGCTCATTGATGGACAATCCAGGAGCTTAATTGAGCTCAATGGTGGCTTAAGCTATGCTCAAATACGTGGTTTATGGACACGCACCCAGGTACAAACCGCCGACCCCGAAGCTGTCGCCCTGGCGCATCAGCTTTTCCCTGAGTTGCAAGGGAATAGGCAGCTTACCGTATTATCGGGTTTAAGATATTTGTTAACTATTATGATGGCCGTACAAGCGGGCTTAAGTGCACGTGAGATGATAGAAGAAAAAATGTTGTAAAAAATCAAAACCTCCTTGCCTCAAAAAAAAACAATCGCTATATATAAAAAAGATGGGAATAGAACAACGCCAGCATACGCGCTTTAATTTTCGCAAACAACACCGTACGGTGCATATTTCGTCTGCAAACGAAATTGTTAAAAATGTTGTTATCTCGCGCAATATGTCTGCTTCTGGTTTTTGCTTTAGAGCCTCGCACCCTTACAAAATTGGCCGCATTATTTTGGTGCATTTAAAAGACGGCCAAATTGAAGATTTAAAAATCAACAAGGCCAAAGTAATTAAAGCCGGAAACTATGTAATGGCAGAGGTTAAATGGAGCGTATTTATCAGCGGCGAGGCTGTTCCTATTTACGAAATTGGCTGTTCGTTTGTAGACCGCACCACTCAAAACAAAGAAGCGCTGGAAACTTTTGTAAAGCTCATCAATATCGACACCGCCGATCGTATTTAATCTGCATTAAAAACCCATTGAAACTTCTGTTTTAATAATCCTATACTGCCTTTTATGGCTAATCTCCCCGAAAATACCGTGCGTTTGGAGTTAAAAAACATACCCGGTTGGGAAATTAAAAACGGTCGATTGTATAAAGAGTATATATTCTCCAATTTTCCAACGGCCATCGTATTTGTAAACCGTTTGGTAAACCCGGCCGAAGATTTAGATCATCATCCTGGGATCTCCATTAATTACAACCGGGTACAATTAGAACTTTATACGCACACAACAGGCGGAATTACCAAAAAGGATTTGGAACTGGCCCGTTTAATTGATCAATTATAAGTTTTTAAAAAGAATATGGTAAAAACAGACGCCCTCCATGCTTTTAAAATGATGAGTCCCTTTAAATCTGGGCTACCAGTGCGTTATTGGGGGCATCGTTTTTTGGATATTCCGGTACTGCTCAACTGGACCAAAATTTCCCGTGGCTCTTCTGTGCTGGAAGTGGGGTGTGGCCAGGGCGACCTGTCACATCATTTATCCAAACGTCTTAAATGCAAACATTATACGGCTATTGATAACGATCCCAAAATGGTGGCCCGGGCCGATTCTAAAACAAAGTCGAATAACTCCATTATTTTTCAGGTGGCCCAGGCCGAAAATTTACCCTTTGAAAAAAATAGTTTTGATCTGGTGATGATTATGGATTTACTCCATCACCTGCCCGATTGGAAAAAAGCCATCCGCGAAGCGCATCGGGTGTTAAAAGATGGCGGCAAATTATGGATACGCGATTACAGCATTGAAACATTTGCGCTTCCGGGTTTGGGTATGGTTTTGCAAAAAGTATTGGAACACCCTTACGACATGATGTTTGACCAAATTGAACTTTTAACTTATCTCAAAAAAAACGGGTTTACCGTTACTCATCAAAACGATGCTACCTGGATGATTATTTTATCGGCTACTAAAAACGGAAAGAAAAAATGAGTTTTTTATCACAGTTTTTTGTTTATGGTATTTTGGCTGTTTCACTGACACTGATCAGTGGTGCTATTCCCCTTTTAAACCGCTGGAAAGATGATCATTTGCACGGCTTTGTGAGTTTTTCGGCCGGTGTATTAATTGCCATTGCCTTTGTATATATGCTGCCCGAAACCATGGAGCATTTACCTGCCGATAAAGCCGGACTTTGTATTTTGGGTTCTTTTTTACTTCTCTTTATCATCGAAAAATTTGTGATGCTGCATCCGTGCGAAGAATCGCATTGTAATTATCACACTGTGGGTCTTACCGCTTTTTTTGGTATGCTTACGCACACTTTTTTTGACGGACTTATTTTGGGAGCTTCTCTTTTGGTGCCGCATTTAGCCCCGCTTGTGTTTTTTGGTATTATGGCACACAAAATTCCATCTAGTTTTGCATTGGGTAGTATTTTGCGCAAGGCTGGGTGGCCTTCTGTTAAAATTATTTTGTTTTTGCTTGTTTTTGGATCGGTTATTCCGGCCGGGGCTTTTACGTCACACTATTTATTAGAAAGCGTACAAGGGCCTGGTGTAGGCATTGCCTTTGCGTTAAGCTTGGGAACATTTTTATATATTTCCACATCCGATTTTTTGCCAGAAGTGCATCGCGCACACAACCGACGTTTTCATAATTTGGTATTCTTTTTAATTGGAATTGTAGTGATGGTAGCGCTTAAGCAGGTAGCTCATCATTAGGCTAATGAACATTGTTTTTAATAAACTTATCAATGGCCATCATATTATCATCGTATAAACCGGTAAATTGAATCCCCACACCTTCAGGGCGGCCTCCAAAAAACGATTTGTTTTGAATACGCGCTACTTCACCAATAAGTTTTACCGGCTTTTGTATGTTAGGAATGCTTAAAATAACTTCCATATCGGTGCGCTCTTTAAGAGCTGCTTTGCCAATGGGCAAAAACAAGCCGCCGCAGCTTAAATTGGTGGCTGTTGTATTAATACGTTTGCCTTCAATGACAATTTCTACGTCTAAACTGGTGTCTAAACGTTCGTAATTGCGGCGTTCTGGTCGTGATAAAATTTGATCGTCTTTGAAGTTGCCCATGTATATTCTCTACAAAAAAAACGCTTGGGCTGTCAAATTTTTAATGTAACATGGTGCGTTAAATACGAGTTTTAATCTTGGAACATTTTGATTTTTTTTAAAATATGAAAGCCATCTATAAAATGACGCTTTCACAAGTTTTGTAAAGATAAGCTATATGCTTGTAGGGTGAAAGCTTATAGGTAGGCTGCATATTTTAAAAAAATCAAAATGTTCCAAGATTAAAACAAGATTTTTTATTATAAGTGTTAAAGAGTTTGTTGGTGTAGAGAGAATAAAGAGGGAATGGTGAAAAAAATAAAAATAGGAATTCTAGGAGCCGGCAGTTTTGGAACGGCTTTATCCTTGGTATTTGGCCGTATGGGACATGATGTACTCCTATGGAGCCGTGATGAAGTCTTATCGAACACCATCAACCAAACATTAGAAAATCCCGAGTATCTTAAAGGCTTTCCACTTAAAGGTGTTAAAGCCACACCCTCATTAAATGATACGGTAGCGCATGCTACTTATCTTATTTCTACCATTCCCACTCAATTTTTGCGCGACATTGTGACGCAAATAAAAGATGTTTTGCCCCAAAAAACTATTTTTATTAACGCCTCCAAAGGTATTGAAAATAAAACCCTGATGTTGCCTTCTCAAATTGTGAGTGATGTATTGGGTGAAAAAATAAAAGAACGTTTTGTGGTGTTAACAGGCCCCACGTTTGCCGAAGAGATAGCTCAAGATTTTCCTACAGCAGCTGTGGTGGCATCTCAAAAATTAGAACTTGCCGAAGAAGTGCAACAAACACTTTCTCATGGTGCGTTTCGTCTTTATGCCGATAGCGATGTCATTGGTTGCGAATTAGGTGGCGCATTAAAAAACGTGATGGCTATTGGTACCGGCATCATCGAGGGCTTGGGCTTGGGCCTTAACACACGCGCGTCCTTTATCACGCGCTGTTTGCATCAAATGACCATGCTGGGTGTTAAAATGGGGGCCGATCCGCTTACATTTTCGGGTTTATCGGGCGTAGGAGACCTTATTTTAACCTGTACGGGCGATTTGTCTCGTAATAGACATGTGGGGGTAGAACTAGGCCGTGGGAAAAAGCTTGATGAAATACTCAAAAATATGACAAGTGTGGCGGAAGGGGTTTATACCACGCAGGCCGTACACGATTTGGCTGCACGCGAAAAAGTGGATATGCCCAATGCCGAAGCGGTTTATAGAATTTTGTACAAAAACTTAACTCCGCAAGAAGCTGTAAGAGGATTACTGGCGCGTGAGTTAAAAGAAGAAAAAGAAGGAATTGAGGAATAATATGATTGATTATGGGATAAAAGGAAAAGTAGCTGTTGTTACCGGTGCTGCTGGTGATGGTTTGGGACGTGCCGATGTGTTGGCGTTAGCTAAATGCGGTGCTAAAATTGCTGTGGTCGACATCAACCCCGCCGATGAAACGGTAAAGCTTGCTAGCGAGCTGGGAGCTACTGCTAAAAGTTACACCTGCGATATTTCTAAAGAAGACCAGGTAAAAGCTGCTATTGAAAAAATCAGATCCGACTTAGGCCCTATCCAAATTTTAGTGAATAATGCATCCATCCTCACCACCGTAGGTAAATTTGAAGATATTCCCACCGAACGCTGGAATCGTGATGTAGAAATTAACACCATGGGAACTGCCAATGTAACGCGTGCGGTATGGCCCGACATGCAAAAAGCGCAGTGGGGTCGTATTGTGATGATGAGCTCTATTGCTGGAACTTATGGCGGATTGGGGCAAAGTAGTTATTCGGCTACAAAAGCCTCGCTTATTGGTTTGGCCAAAACGTTAGCTTTAGAAGGTGCGCGCTTGGGTATTACGGCCAATGTGATTGCGCCGGGTGTTATTAAAAGCCAGATGGCTATGAATGGTTTGCGTGGTGATATGCTTGAAAGAATGAAAAAGGCCACTGCCATGCGTCGGTTTGGTGAATTAAATGAAATTGCCGATACGGTAACATTTTTGTGTTCGCAACAATCCAGCTACGTGACAGGGCAAGTTATTCATGTGGATGGTGGTTTAGGGCTTTTCGTATTTTAATGTCGCTTACCAAAAGACAAAAACTTGTTCTTGAAACACTGCTGCCCTCGACACCGGATGAGAAGCTTAAGCCCGGTATTGAAGATGTGGCGTTTGGCAATTTTTATAAAAATTTTGAGCAAACCTCCATCTGGCAATTTCGTTTTACATTTAAGTTAGCGCTTTTTATTGCGATTTGGATTGCCCCTTTGTTACGCCGTAAAATTCCTCCCATTTCTCTTTATGATGCCCCCGAACGTACCGAAATTTTATATGCGCTCTATAAAGCCCCCATCAATCTTTTTAGGCAATTGATGATTATGCTTAAACTGGTCTCTAGCCTGGCTTACGCACCCGATAGCCGTGTGCGTGAGGCCCTTGGTTACCCGTACAAAGAAAGCTTTGCCAAGCTAGAAGGATAAAAATGTATTTTGACGGCATTAAAGAAAATAAAGATGTCGATTGCGAATTCGACTACGTGATCATTGGCTCCGGTGCGGGTGGTGCTACGGCTGCACGTGTGCTTTCCGAGTTTTCATCCTCCGTTGCTGTTTTAGAAGAAGGCTACAAAGTCGATCGTACCGATTTTTCATCCAACCTTTATCCCATGCTTAAAAAAACCATGCGTCAGATGGGTGGGTTGTTGGTGCATGGCAATATTATATACGCGGTGTTGCAAGGATTGGGTTTGGGTGGCAGTACCATCATCAATAGTGCCATCATGTATCGTATTCCCGATTATATTTTTGATGATTGGGAAAAGCTTTATGGCTTGGGGCATGCGTTTCCCAGGAAAGAGCTGCATCAGTATTGGGATATTCTTGAAAAGGAACTCGATGTAAAAGCTGTTCCAGAAGAAAGTTTGGGCCAAAATAATTTGCTGATGCGCGTGGCTGCCGATAAGCTGGGATGGGAAGCTCAGGTGATGGAGAGAGCGGGAGGGAATTGTCAGGGAGCGTCGCGTTGTTTACTTGGTTGTCCTAACGATGCCAAGCAAGCGCTGCATCTTAACCTTATTCCCTATGCCGAAAAACGCGGGGCTACTTTTTTTACAGGAGCAAAAGTTCGTTCGGTTGTGATGGAGAACGGGCGGGCTGTGGGTGTGAAGGGATCGTTTGTTATTCCGCAGACAAATAGTAAAAAAGGAAATTTTTATATACGCGCAAAAAAAGCGGTGATTGTTTCGGCTTCTGTTATTCAAACTCCGGGAATTTTAAAACGGAGTGGTATTTATAACCGTCATCTTGGTGAACATTTTCAGGCACATCCGGGTTGTGCGTTAACGGCTACTTTTGATAAACCGGTAAACATGTGGTTTGGGGCCATGCAGGGTTACGATATGCATGAGTTTGCCAGATCGGGCCCCTATAAAATTGAGTCTCTGGCCTTTCCACCTGAGATGGGCATGGTGCGGCTTCCCGGTGTGGGGCCAACATGGAAAAAAAGGATTGAAGAATTGCCATATACTGCAAGCTGGGCTGTACAAATGAAAGCCAGTGGGCGTGGACGCGTCAAGGATATCCCGTTTGGTCATGATATAGTTTTTAATTTTTCACAGCAGGATACGGTGAGTATGCGTCAGGGGATTAAAAATTCGGCTATTATGCTATTTGAAGCGGGAGCTAAATCTGTTTCGCTGGGTGTTTATGGTTTGCCCGACGAAGTGTATTCGGTTGATGAACTTAAAATTTTGGATGAGTATCCGCAAAAACCCAGTTACTTTACAGGAACCATGTCGCATCTGTTTGGAACATGCCGCATGAGTAACGATCCCCGTGATGGTGTGGTGGATACTAATTTTAAAGTTCATGGCACGGATAACCTTTATGTGCTCGATGGATCGGTTTTTCCCACGAATACAGGCGTTAATCCCCAGTTGCCAATTATGGGACTTTCGTGGTTAGGAGCAAAGAGAGTCTTGGAAAATACAAAATGAATTTTATCGATATAATACTGCACTTAGATACCCACTTAAACGAATGGATTGCCCTCTTTGGCCCCGGTATTTACCTCATTTTATTTCTTATTGTTTTTTGCGAAACGGGACTTGTTGTTACGCCTTTTTTGCCTGGCGATTCTCTTTTATTTGCGTTGGGAGCCTTATCGGCTACGCCCGATTCAATTTTGTCGCCCTATTCATTGGCCCCGTTACTTATATTAGCTGCTTTATGTGGCGATATTGTAAATTACACCATTGGCCGATGGTCTGGTGAAAGGCTTAAAAGAAGTCGTTTTATTAAAAAGGAATATTTGGAAAAAACAGAACACTTTTATGCCAAGTATGGTGGCAAAACCATTATTTTAGCGCGTTTTATGCCAATTGTGCGCACCTTTGCCCCATTTGTGGCGGGTATGGGGCATATGCATTTTGCCAAGTATTTTTTCTTTTGTGTGGTGGGAGCATTAGCCTGGGTACTAAGTTTTCTTATTTTAGGTTATCACTTTGGAAATATGACGGCCATTAAGGAAAATTTTCATATTGTGATTGTGGCTATTATTATTATATCCATGTTGCCGGGAGTGATAGAATTTATTAAAGCCAAAAGAAAAAGTGTGTAATTAAGTTCCTCCCCTTTGTAAGGGGAGGTCAGGAGGGGTAGTTCTTGTGGCCATCAAGTATTTCCTTAAAGGCGATTCTAAAAATATCCCTTTTAAACGTAAACTACGTAGTGAAATGACACCGGCAGAAAATTGTCTGTGGTTAAAACTAAGGATAAAACAATTCAATAATCTTAAGTTTAGAAGGCAGCATGGCATTGGTCCTTATATAGTAGATTTTTATTGTCCGGAAAAAAGCCTGGTTATTGAAATAGATGGTGATGTTCATGGTTTAGAAGATCAGGTTGTGAAAGATAATTTTCGAGAAGAGTATTTGAAAAAATTGGGTTTAAGAATTATTCGTTACTGCAATGATGATGTGCTAAACAATATTGATGGGGTTATGGAAGATTTGTATCAAAAAGTAATACTTGAAGAACTACCCCCTGTAGTCCCCCTTACAAAGGGGGGACATTAAGATATGAAACACGAGATATCTGAAAAATTATTTACTGAAGCCCAGAAGCATTTAGTAGGAGGTGTTAACTCGCCCGTCCGTGCTTTTAAAGGGGTGGGGGGCCATCCACTTTTTATTGTTAGGGCTAAAGGGTCTAAAGTTTACGATGCCGATGGCAATGAATATGTGGATTATGTGGGGAGTTGGGGCCCGGCTATTTTGGGGCATGCCCATCCCAAAGTAATTACGGCTATTCATTACACCATGAAAGATGGCACCAGTTTTGGTGCGCCTACCACAGCCGAAATTGAACTGGCAAAAAAAGTTAAAAATGCTTTTCCGTCTATGGAACTTGTGCGCTTTGTGAATTCGGGCACCGAGGCCACCATGGGCGCTATCCGTGTGGCGCGTGGTTTTACCGGGCGCGATAAAATTATTAAGTTTGATGGGTGTTATCACGGACATGCGGATTCATTATTAGTCAAAGCCGGCTCGGGGGCACAAACCTTGGGGCAGCCCGATAGTGCCGGAGTTCCGGCTGATTTTGCCAAGCATACGCTTGTGGCTGATTATAACAATATCAACTCGGTAGAGAAAATTTTTGAGGCTCACAAAGATCAAATTGCTTGTGTGATTGTAGAACCCATCATTGGCAACATGGGTTGCATCCCTCCCAAACCTGATTTTCTAAAAAACTTAATTGAATTGGCCCATAAAAATGGAGCGCTTGTTATTTTTGATGAAGTGATGACGGGCTTTAGAGTAGCGTTGGGCGGGGCGCAGGAATTATATAACTTAAAACCCGATCTCACTTGTTTGGGCAAAATTATTGGTGGTGGTTTACCCGTGGGGGCTTATGGAGGGCGTCAGGATATCATGGAAAAAGTGGCTCCCGTAGGTCCGGTGTATCAAGCGGGCACATTATCCGGGAATCCTTTGGCTATGGCGGCGGGGCTAGCTACACTGGTGGAGCTGGAAGATAGAAAAGCGTATGCCACTTTAGAAAAATTGGGAGCTGCATTGGAAGCAGGGCTTAAAAAAGTAGCGGCTCAGCATAACATTCCTCTTGTGGTGAATCGTGTGGGTTCTATGCTTTCCTTTTTCTTTTCGGATAAACCCGTGACCGATGCGGCCAGTGCTCGCAATGCGGATTCGGCATTTTTTAAGAAAGTTTTTCACGGTTTAATTCATCAAGGCATTTATTTGGCGCCTTCGGCTTTTGAAGCTGGTTTTATTTCCATCACACACACGCCGGATGATATTGAGGCTACAATTTTTGCTTTTGATCAGGTTTTAACTCAGTTAAAAAAATAATTGGGAGGTTTACGATGACTCTGGATATTAAAAATTTGGGGCCTTTGGCTGTTTTGGCTGGTGTTTGGGAAGGTGATAAAGGTGACGATACGGCTCCTTCCGATGATCGTGGGGTAGAAAAAAATAAGTTTAGAGAACGCATGGTTTTTGAGCCCATATCCCCCGTGCAAAATCACGAGCAAATGCTGTATGGTTTGCGTTACAGTACGGTGGCCACGCGTGTGGGTGAAGTGGATGGTTTTCATGAAGAAGTAGGGTATTGGTTGTGGCATCCCAGTGATAAGCAGGTTTTAAGATGTTTTACCATCCCGCGTGGTATTGCTTTGATAGCCGGAGGCACGGTGGAGATGGATTCAACAATATGGACTTTGGGTGCCAAGCGCGGTTCTAATTGCTACGGGATCTCGTCCAATTTATTTTTAGAAGCTCAATTTCAAATTGTTCAATTTGATCAAACTCTCACCATACACGATAGCAATTGTTTTAGTTACGAACAGAATACGCAGATAAAAATTGCGGGTCAGGACTCCTTTTTTCAGCATATCGATAAAAATACTTTGAAAAGAGTGAGTAATTAAGCAATTTTAGCCCCATTGACATCTTTCTATTTACCCATTAGGGCTTGTTCAACTTAAATCCAATAAGTGTAATGATTTAAGTTGATTACAAGCGCTTATGCAAAGACCGTTAAAAATAGATTGGCTAAGGTACTAGGTTTTCCCGTCTATTCAAGTTACACTGTAATGGTTGTTCTTTGACATGGGGGCGTAACGGTTTCGACGGGATTGTAATACCCGTAAGCTGCAGGTCGAGTTGAAGGCTCTCGCTAAACGACTTCAAAAACAATAAACGCCAACGACGATGTCGCTCGCGCTGCTGCCTAATTAGGCTGCCGTTCATGGATTTGGTCTCCCAAGTCGGGTTCATGGGCGTAAACAATTTGGGATCGCTTTTGGTTTTTGTCTATGGGATCAAAAGTTAAACTAAACATGGGCTCGTTTGGGTACACCCGCTTTGGGGTAAAGGCTCAAATAAAACTTGTACCAAAGCTAAACCTGTAGACGTTTATAGTGAACTTTTTCGGACCCGGGTTCAATTCCCGGCGCCTCCACTTTTTCAAAGACCAAAGACATCCAAAGCAGTCCAATATAGTCTTTAAAAAATACGTAAGTAATTGATTTAAAATGATTACTTGTTCAAGGTAGTCCAAAGTATACTCTTGACATCCACCCCTCTTTGGGGGCATTTGTGGGGGCAACTATAGTTTTAGAAAGTGAGTTGCCCCCAAAATGAGTCTTACCGATATTCAGGTTAAAACAGCCAAGCCTAAAGATAATCCCAAAAAACCGGGAGAAAAAATAACTGATCGTCTTTTTGATGGTGGAGGTTTGTATTTAGAAGTTTCCCCCACTGGTGGGAAGTGGTGGCGATATAAATATCGTTTTGATGGGAAAGAAAAACGCCTCTCTCTTGGCGTATATCCAGATGTTACTTTAAAGGAAGCCCGAGAAAAGCATATCGAAGCACGGAAACTACGGAGTAACGGGGTTGACCCATTACAAAACCGCTATGCGATGAAAGCCGCCCGTGCCGAGAAATCAGCCAACACTTTTGAAGTGATTGCGCGTGAGTATTTTTCAAAACCATCCGGCAGGTGTAGTGAAGCCCACCAAAAAAATATTGTTCGGAGATTAGAAATTGATATTTTCCCGTGGATAGGCAGTCGACCAATTTCCGAAGTTACTACTCCCGAATTAAGTGTTGTTTTAAGAAAAGTGGAAAATCGTGGGGCTTTAGAAACGGCTCATCGATTACTCCAAAATTGTGAACAAGTTTTTCGCTACGCTATCCAAACCGGACGCGCTGAACGTAATCCTGCTCCTAATTTAAAAGGAATGCTAAAACCTCCGAAGGTAAAGCACTATGCGGCACTGGTTGAGCCTAACGCCGTAGGCCAGCTATTAAGAGCTATAGATGGTTATCAAGGTAGTTTCGTAACTAAATGTGCTCTTCGCTTTGCTCCCTTAGTATTTGTACGTCCCGGTGAGCTACGGCAAGCTGAATGGGCAGAAATTAACTTTGATACTGCCGAATGGAATATTCCAGCCGAACGGATGAAAATGAAAGAGGCCCATCTTGTTCCGCTTTCTAAACAAGCCTTAGATATTTTAAGGGAGATTTACCCTGTAACAGGCAGTGGGCGATATGTTTTTCCCGGAGAAAGAACAAGAACTCGCCCTATGAGCAATAACGCAGTTTTGGCGGCGCTTAGACGTATGGGGTTTGGTAAAGATGAAATGTGTGGGCATGGCTTTAGAGCTATGGCTAAAACAATGCTCACGCAAGTATTGCATGTACCGGGGGAATATTCTGAACAGCAATTAGCACATAAAGTAAGCGACCCATTAGGGAGGGCCTATAATCGTGCGACTCACTTACCAGAGCGGCGAAAGATGATGCAACAGTGGGCAGATTATTTAGATAAGTTGAGAGTATCTACGCAGATTGTTCAATTACAAAAAGTTCCATAGTGGTAATAATCATTTTTTAATTGGAGGCATTGGATATATTGTTTGATTACGATGATTTTTAATTTCTTTTTTTATTATATCCCAGCTCCAATTTGATGGGAAAAAATATTCAGCAGACTCATCATTAGCCAACCCTAGTTGTGCAATTTCTTTATAAAATTCATCTTGAATATAGCTAGCAATTTTCCCCTCTTTTTCTTGAGCGTTAGGGAAACTAGAGCCATATACACTTAGCATAAGACGAGACATTGATACGTAATTTTTCTTTTTATTTTCATCAATTCTTTTAGAGATTTTTTCATATAATTTATCATGCAAAACATCTAAATATTCCCCCTCTTTGTATGAAAATAAAATCCAAAAAAGATTTGTAGTATATGCCCTTGAAGTTTGATTGTTTTGAATTAAAGAAAGAGATTCTAATATTTGAAAGACGGAATCTACAATGCCGTTACCTAAACTTTTAATAGTAATATTTTTTTCGTCATCACTAAGATTATCAAGTTTGGGAGGCAATAGTTTTGAGATGGTTTCAAAAAGCATTAAAATTTGAATTGTTAAATCCTGATATGGGCTTCTATAAAATTCAACCTTATCGTAATTTAGCTCTCTGCATATTGTGCCTATGATGCTTGTAAGGCTTGTTAGGCCTACCTTTAAAGCCGAAGCAGGACAGTCTTTATGCCAGTTTATTTGTTCATTTGAAAAATAATCTATTATTGCGATTTCTAAAGCATCACAGACCTTTCTTATTGTTAGAGAGCTGATATTTTTAAGCGCCCCATGAGTACAAGGCTGAAAAATATTATAATTTGAAGTAAGAGCGGGGAAGTTAAAAATTGAACTAAAAAGAGGACGACTATAGCCTAATCCTCCATAGGATAATTCTTGGGAGAGAATACTCTCATCGTTTTCGAATAAATTTTTATATAAGGTTTGATACAAACTGTACCCACACGATGTCCAAAGCTGATTTTCATTTGCCAATCCAATTAACCTAGATACTAAACGAATGTTATTACAGGCCAAATATTTACAAAATTTTTCATCGGAACACATCTGGTCCAAAATACGTATAGCATGCTCAATAATTGGCTTATCCTTCTCTTTAACTTTATAGCGTTCATATGCACTTTTAGCAGGGCCCGGTTTATAATGGGAATCGTATTTTTTAGCATACTTAATAATTCGTTCGAGATTGTAGTCTATCACTCTACTAAAAGCGAAGTACGCTTCTGTTGTTCCATCATATAAAATTGCTTTGCAGGCAATATTCCAAACATCTCTATAGTTTCGTTTATTAAATTTCGGGATAAATTTCTTCGGGAAAAAAGATATAGGAATCATAACAACAAGCACAAAAGTTGCCGCTAAAAGACTTAGTAATTCCCAAAATGTAGGATATGAAATAAAGGGGATCGGGGTTCCGGGTATTAAGGGGATTGTTAGGATGTTTGCGACAACAACTGCCAAAATTGAAAAAGAAAGTGCAATAAAGAGAGGCTTTACAATTTTTGACCTTTTCAGAATATAAGAATGAAATAAATTACGGTCAATAAATTCACTTATTGCCATAACGAAAACTGCAAAACTTAAAATTTCGATCCAACGAACATATTGCCCTGTTACACGCAATGCATCTACTGTGGCATTACATTCTAAGCCAAGTAAGCATTTTAATGGTAATTCTTCCATGCCACTACAAATAATAAGCAATCATAAATATGCCAAGTTTTATTATTGGTAATGTTGATTTTGGAAATTATTCGAACAATTCTTTAAGAGAAACTTTTAATGATTTTGAGATTATAGATAAATTTATAATGGATACGTTTCTTTCCCCTCTTTCGATTCCGCCGATATAGGTTCTATCCAAAGTTGCGCGAGCGGCAAGCTCTTCTTGGGACCACCCCTGTTGTAAGCGGAATTCCCTAATCTTTTTCCCTATAGAAACTAAAAGAGGATGCTTTCTCATCGTAAAAGAATCTAAAAGCATTGACGACTATAGGTCTACGGACTATAAGTATCATTTTTAAAGGGGGCCGATTTTAAAAATAGCTATTATTTGAAAGGAACATTTATGAAACAAAGATCATTTTTTCTAATTATTGTAGGGTTTATTTCAGGAATTTTTTATATAACGGCATGTGGGGGCGGTACGCAGGTAAGTCGTGCGATTGCCGATGCCATCGGCAACGCCGCCGATGTAATTTTTGATAATTCAGGATCGGGTATGACAGCAACGGATACGCAAAGCGCGCTTGATGAGCTGGATAACCGACTTGACCGCCAAGAACCAACGGATTTAACCGATACCCTTGTCGGAACTTGGAGTGGCACATACTATGTTTTTGACGATCTCGCTGAAATCACCTCCGATTCCGCCACTCTAACATTTAACGAAAATGGCTCTTACTCATGCACTATTGATAATGGTTTTGGTGATTTTTTTAACGACACCACAGCGTGCGATGAAGCAGTTTCATGGGATGTGCTTGGCAATGTTATTGTGTTAACCCAAACTTCAAGCAAAATTCTTTTATCGATCGATGCCATAAGCTCCACAAAAATGAATATTAGAGCCAATGAAACGCATTGGTTAACCCTTACAAAATCATAAATATTATTATTGCCAGATATGATAAGTTGTTAAATTATTAGTCCATGGTAAATAAAGATGAAAAATATTATGAGATAGCGAGAGAAAAATTAAAGTACCTTGATTTTATTCATGGTGATGGAATTTCCATTAGCCCTGATTTTCTTCCTGATTCTTTTAAATACCTGACTAACGACAAAATGCCTCGGCATGAGGCAGTAATAAAAGCGGCAGAAATTGAATTAGAAAATGTTATTAAAAAACAAAGCCCACATAGTTTTGATCTTGCTCTTGAGCTGATTGCAAAACTTATTGAAGATGGATTTTCTTTACCTGCGTCGCTATCTGGTTGGACGGCATTAGCTTTAAGAAGCCAGGCAGGATGGAGTAGTATTCCTAAAAATAAACGGATAAAGCGCCCAAGACAACATGGGAAGGCAAAAAATCAGAATACATTGCGTAATGATATTATTGTTGGAGCGATCAAAGCATTACATAAAGCTGGTTTAACTATAGGGCATAATCACGCAACCAAAAGAAATATCCCTCAATTTTCTGCCATTAGTATAGTCAAAAAAGTATTATCAGAACGAAGGATGCCTTTAAGTTACAAGGCGTTAGAGTCTATTTTTTACAATTCAAATCCCCCTAAAAATTAGTCCTAGTAACGTTCAGGATGCATCTTGTGACCAACTAGATTTAAATTGGTCCAATGACAATCAATAAAGAACCACAACAATTATTACGTCTCCCAGCTGTCTGCCGTTTAACGGGGCTAAGCAAATCCAGTATTTATTCTTATATAGCTATGGGTACTTTTCCCCAGCCTATAAAAATTGGCCTACGCTCAACAGCTTGGATTTCAGACGAAGTTTGCAAGTGGATTGATGCTCGCATTCAATTCTCTAGAAATCATACGTATGAGGCCAAGGTGGAGAACGAATGCGGGAAATAAATATTTCTCATAATTGCGCCCGTTTATCGGCATATGCCTTGAATTTTTTTCTTAAAAATAAGGATTGTTATTACAATCTACTCAATTCGTTATGGTCTCGTGTTTTTTATATTGAATCTGAACTTGTCCGTTTAGATTTTAAAATTAAAAAAATTACCGAAAGAGAAAAACAAGAACAATATCGAATCATAGATGCCAAGATAAGTAAATGGGATCAGCACTTGGTCGCATGGCAACATAACAAATATTACGTGAAGCAATATCTTAATGAAATACTTCAAAAATTAAAGGAGGCAAAATAATGAATTTGCAAATTAACGAAATCCAAGCTTCTGATATTGTGAAAAATAAGGCTTCTTTGTTAGAAAACACATATGTCAGTTCAGATTGGCCAATATTGGCCCCGGAAGCTTTATATGGCTTAGCTGGTGAAATAGTTCGGTCTATTGACCCGTTTACCGAAGCAGACCCAGTAGCTGTTTTAGTTAACATTCTTACGGCTTTTGGTAATCTGATAGGAGCTGGTCCTCATTTTAAAGTAGAATGCCACAAACATTCACCTCGCTTATTTATAGCCCTCGTTGGGGAAACATCTAAAGGTCGCAAGGGAACTAGCTGGTCTACTCCTAAATATTTAATGACACAACTTGATCCTAGTTGGCCTGAGCGTATTACATCCGGCCTTTCATCAGGCGAAGGCTTAATTTATCATGTGCGTGATCCGCGAGTCGAAAAAAGACCAATTAAAAAAAATAATATAATCACTGGTTATCAGGACGAAATCGTTGATCAAGGCGTAACTGATAAGCGGCTTCTGATTGTAGAAGAAGAGTTAGCATCAGTTTTAAAAATGATGCGCAGGGAAGGAAATATATTAAGCGGTATAATGAGAGAAGGATGGGACACTGGCGATCTTCATCCTTTAACTAAAAATAATCCAATTAAAGCCACAGGAGCTCATATTTCAATAATTGGGCATATTACCAGCCAGGAACTATTGAGGTATTTGCAAGAAACTGAAATGGCTAACGGTTTTGCAAACAGGTTTATTTGGTTTTCAATTCGACGCTCTAAAATAATTTCGAATCCCAAGGGCACTCCACCCGATATTCTTACTTCTCTTACTCACCGTACCTTACAAGCATTCGAAAGAGCTCGTCACATTACATATATGGAAAGAACTCCAGAAGCAGAAACCTTATGGGAGCAAGTTTATCCTAAATTAAGTGAAGGAAAGCCTGGTATAGTGGGAGCAATTCTAGGTAGAGCTGAGGCACAAGTCATGCGTATTGCATGTTTATATGCATTATTTGAGGGCAGGGCTGAGATTGCACCAGCTCATCTTAAAGCCGCTTTAGCTCTTTGGGACTATTCAGAAGCTTCGGTGAACCGGATTTTTGGAAATAAAACAGGAGATGTTACTGCTGACCGTATAATGGAAGCCTTAATTAAGGGGCCAATGACAGAGACAGAAATTTACAATCTGTTTAACAAACATAAAGCATCTCATGAAAGAGAGCGCGCTCTCAAATATTTGGAACAACAGGGAAAAATAAGAAAGCGCATGGAAGATACAGGAGGCTGTCCAAAAACCATCTGGGCACGCGTATAAAGCGTAAAAAGTAATTTTTACGCTTTTCACGCTTAACACGCATGAGTTATTTACAATTAGCAAAAAAATTTGAAGAAAATATACCGAATAAAAATATCACGTCCGATGATTTTTGTAAGCTTGGGGTGGCTATTTTACTAACCTCCAATAAATATGGAGATTGTTGGATTATCCCCAATATGAATGTACGTACCTGCCTTGGAGAAAGTGCAGTTACATTTTTGCCTGATGAAATAGAAGTTCTTCAAAAAATGGATGAAAAGTCTATCAAGGGTGTTTTTCTAGTAAAACGAAGCGGCTTTGGTGGCTCAACGCTTATAGACCACAAACTTAAAAATTAAACTCACTATGGTTCAAAATTGCAAAGATACTTTTGCCAAAGAATCCGACGGAAAAGTTGAAGTAGAACTATATGATAAATCGAATAATATACTTAACCCCACCCCCCTTTCTAAAATTGATTTACGTGATGCTCATGCTATTCGCCGTGAGATGGCAAGCGTTTATCGGGATGCTAGGGCAAGAACGCTTGATTCTAAAGAGGCTAGTCGGCTTGTTTATATTCTCGACATGCTTCGCAAAGCATTTGATACCGGAGAGCTTCAAGAAAGGCTTGAGTTAGTAGAGCGCACTTTAAATAGTAGGAGGCTATAGCTATGAGGGATGATTCCATTACAAGGGGATATAAAGGGCTTACAAATAAAGAAAGAGCCATATTAGCTTTGCATCATCTTTGCGAAGAAAATGAGCTTGAATACCAACGTATTGAGTCTGCCACCCCATGGAAGCGTTATGATTGTTTAGACTTTGAATATCGCAATTGGCTTGATGGTATTTTTCATATGGCAAGTTTTTGGGCTATTGAACATTGGAAGTTACGTACTCAACAGGCCGCAACGTGGGGATTATACTTTTCTTTAAATCAACGAAGCAAAAACAAAGAGATCGATAATATATCGGAAAAAGCTATTTTAATAGAATCGTGTTTGCTAGCCCTTGATAAAGCTTTAGAAAAAGTGTGCGAGGTACATAGATTAGATATTTCGATGATTAGAAGAGTCGCTGATACAGAAAAATTTGCATCCGTCTTCCCAGGCCTTCCTTCAAATATTGAATATATGGAAGAAATGAGTTCATATTTACTCAAATGCTTACCTCTAGGTAGAATAGAAAATAGTTCTTAAACTAAATTAAAATTCGTGGAGATTCTTAAAAGGAATAGGAATAATTGTTTATTATGGAAAAAGTACCTAAAGAATTCGAAAAATTAAAAAACAAAGTTCAGAAAGAAATGGCTCCAATTAAGCCAGCCACCAAAACAACGAAACCCATTAAAAATATTTTGAAGGTCGTAAGATTAGCTACCCATGAAAAACTACCAAATCATTATTTAATCTATTTTTTATTGGTAGATTTTTTAGGTTTTAAAAATTATGGGCGATTTGAAAAGATTGCGTGGTCAATTCCTATTGATTTTCATGGGCAAGGCTATGTTATCGAATATAGAAAATTTGGTGTCGGTATTTTTGGAGATGAAACTAAAGAAAGTAAAATTCATGCAGAACAAATTGTTTGTCTGATAAATAGAGGCGTGAAAGTTGCTCAAATATATTATGACTGGATTGCAGATAAAGCCGTCAAGGAATCTAAGCTTAATGTACATAATAATAATTATGATTTATTTTTTAGGTATGATTTTTTTCGTCAACAATACGAAAGTCTTGTCAATAAAATATCGGAATTAGAACAGGAGACCCGTCATAATAGCAGTACGCCGCATGGTATAAATTTTAGTATATATAATGAGAAAATAGAGACAGAAAGAAAGGCAAAGTGGATGGCTATGGCTACTATAGACGCCTTCTTTAGCTGGACGGAGCATATTTTTATACTCATCGGTATTTTATTCGGAAGGCTTAAAACTGGCGAAGATATTTCAAGGTTAGCCACTAGTAATTGGAGGGATAAATTTAGAGCCGCTTTCGATTTATCAGATGAAAAAAGTAAAAATTTTTATGATTCATTTACCAGTATTAGGGAGCAAGTAAGAAATTATATTGCTCATGGCGCTTTTGGAAAGAAAGGTGAAGCATTTCAATTTCACTCAAGCGTAGGAGCAGTCCCTGTTTTTTTACCCCACCACTCAAATAAAGATGTGTATAGAATAAATGGTTCGTTAGATTTCGATGAGTCAAAAACATTACATATTATTTCTGATTTTATTGAATATTTATGGTCAGGAAAAAGAAAAATGGCCAAACTATATATTGTTGATGCAGGACTGCCTTTAATGCTTACATTGGCTCAAGACAGTACCTACGAAAATGCTCTTAATTCATTAGAAGAAATGGAAAGGTTAATCGAATATCTTTCGCATGAATATGATGTAGCCGCAAATATGGACTGGTAACAATTTACATATGTATTTAAGAAAGGTATATAGCTTTTCTATGTCAAAAAAAGAGATAAAATATACAGATGAGAATATTGAGTGTCATCATTGTGGAAATGCGCCTATTATGCAATTTATTGGTAGTGTAGAGGATATGAAAATAGAAGGTGGAATTGATTGCGCTCCCTATGAATACGGGGATACATATGAAACACTTAAATGCCCCGTGTGTAAGGAAGTGACCATTAGAAAATACTTTTGGCATGATGGCTATATGGAGCCGGGTGAGCATACAGTGGAATATATACACTTATATCCATCTCCCAAAAAAATTCCTGTGGGACTGCCAGTACACATAAGTCGTGCATTAGCCGCGGCAGAAAAAGTAAGAAATATTGATGCTAATGCTTTTGGTGTGCTGGTCCGACGACTACTTGAACTAGTTTGTATTGATAGAAGCGCAAGCGGAAAGGATTTAAAAGAGCAACTAAAAGATTTGTCTTCTAAAGGTGAAATACCGGCAAATCTCGTTGATGTTTCTCATAAACTGCGCATTTTAGGAAATATTGGTGCGCATCCAAGCATAGGTGAGCTTTCTCAAGCAGACTTACCTATACTTAGTTCACTATCTAATGCCGTTCTTGAATATGTGTATAGCGCTCCTTATTATGCGCAAATGGCAGAAAACGCAGTATCTCAAAAAAGAAGTAAACTTGATGATTCAAAAGAGCTAAAAGGATAAATTTAGGGGCAACTTTGGGGGCACCTCTAAAAATTGAATTACGAATTCTTTAAGGATACCGGTAAGATAGTTTAAATGTTCAATTCCCGGCGCCCTATTTTGAAACGTTGGCCGTCGGATTCGGCGCAAACCCTGAAAGGGAGCGAGAGTCCTGCGGTTCCAACGCCTGTTTCAGGGTCAATTACAATCGGACGGGCAAAAACCATTCTTTGAACTCTTTGTTTTTGAGAAAAATCACCGCTGACCCAGATTTGATGAGGGTTTTTCATAAATTCAAGCACGCGATCTAAAGCGGTTCCAAAATCAGCACGGCGGGTCTGTAGTTTTTCTAATTCAACTAAAGCTTCTTTTCTTTCAGTCTCCAGTTGGTCAACTTTAGCCTCTAGTGCCTTTTGAACTGTAGGACTTTCGGTTTTAGTGATTCGGTCAATAATGCTCTCAATTTCATTTTGTTTTATGGCTACTTTCTTTTCCATTTCACAGGAATATTGGGTCATACTTTCCAATCGATTACTGTAGATCTCGCTAGTGATCTCTTTTGTCAGTGCCAAGATTTGCGGACTCGGAATCACCTTTTTGAGACCTTGTTCAAAAACAGTTTCGATAACTTCTTTACGATGACTTTTATTGGCCTCGGGGCATTCCCCTATTTTGTTATTGCAGCGATAAAAAGCATATTTCCTATTTCTACCTTTTGACCAACTGGCCGTCAGTGGCTTTTGACAACAGCGACAAAGCGCAAAGCCACGCAGGGGAAAATCTTCATCTAAATCTTTACGGAAAGGATTTTTCGCCTGTTCTTTGAGCTTCTTTTGAATTTTCAAAAACATGGCCCAAGTGATTAATGCCTGGTGCTTAGCTTGTATGCGTTCAATGCCCCATTCTGGTCGTTCAATCACACCCGCATAAAGTGTTCTGACCAAGATGCGTTTGACCTGTTCAAGATAGACCTTTCTGAATTTCCCGCGATGGCAAAACCTTTTGGCATTCAAGTAATTTTGCACGTCGATTTGAGATAAAAATCGACCTTTTGCAAAACCTTCAAGGGCTTCACGGATAATCGTTGCTTTGGGTTCATCAGGTGCGATGATTTTTCCGTGTACCGGATCCTTGATGTATTTGTAACCAGGTGGCGCTTCAAAAACCCAATAACCCATTTCCATGCGGGCCTTCATGCGTTTGACCACCTGAAGACGATTGGAATTGCGCTCATATTCGGCGACACCCGCATAAACGGTTTCGACAAGTTTTCCTTCAGGGGTGTCTTCAAAACGGTGGGAGGGACTTTCCAGACGTGCCGCCCGTGAATAAACAGCAGCTTTCAATTCAAAGTGACCTTCAACATTGCGGGCAAAGCGTTTGATATCATCGATGACAACAACGATTTCTTCAGTCGTGTTTTCTAAGAATGTTAAAAGGGCCTGCATCCCAGGGCGATCGGTGATGCCCCCTGATACGCCTTCGTCACGAAAAACATGGATGACTTGATAGCCCTTACTTAAGGCAAAATCACGGCAGCTTTTTTCTTGCCCTTCCAAACCATGGCCTTCGCGGACTTGTTTATCCGATGACACACGACAATAAATGACTGCCTTTTGCTTACCCATATGATTTCGCCAAACAAACCCATTTTAATTTTCCGTCACCGGTAACGGCTCACGGCATTGTCTCAATTCCTTAAAAGCACGATACAAGCGATTTTCCACCGTCGTGCAGTAACGTTCAAAAATTTTTTCACATTCCTCAATATGTCCAATACGAATCAGTGGGCTCCATCCCTTCTTTTTGGATTCCGTCATGCCATGATGAATGTAATGAGACTCTGCTTTATTGAGTCGGTACAATTTGAGATAATGCAAAGCGATTCGTTCGATAATGATTTCTTCGATACAAGACTCAGGTTTGAGTTCTTCAAACAAGGCATCAACATAGTTTTTGAAAACATTATCTTCATAGTCTGCAACAAGATTGGCCAATATGCCGTGCTTGCGAGCATTGAAACGCACGGTAGCCTTGCCTTCTTCGCTCTTAACGCCTCCTTTGAGAGCGTTTTGTTGGTTGGCGATCTGTTGTTTCTTGTTTACTTCTGTCATAAGAAATCAGATTTGAAATCGCATCGCTGTTCTGAAACACCTCCTCAAAAAAATCATCGACGCATTTGCTAGCAATACCTTCAATGGCATCACGAATTTCGATAACCTCTTCGTCGGTCAAATCGAGTCCATCGAGTAAGCGCCGACATGTTTTCAGATCCAGCGACATTCCAAATCATAATCCCTAGCACTGCAGCGAATAATAATCGCATTTGCAGTGCCGGTTGAGTGATCAGAAGTCCCCATGACTTCATGATTCACCTTTACTTATGATTTGGCCGAAAAGTGGCGTTACGTTTGGATCTGAAAAATCAAAATCAAAATTTTAAAAAATAAATTCAGTTAGTTAACCAGCTTAAATCTCGTCCAATCAACAATTCGGTCATTTGTGCATGGTGTGTATTCTTCATGGCAATTGGCTTTGTCTGAAAACCATGTCTATTGGCCAGTTCATGTACTTCTTCAGCGTTATCGTAGGTCATCAAAAAATCTCCACGAAGTGCCTTGCAGAACCCAAATAATTTCTCATGATCAATTTCACTATATTTGTATAGTCGTGAACCAGCCCTTTTACCTCCAGCAGTGTAGGGTGGGTCTATAAAGTAAACAATATTGGGTTTGCTACAGTATTCAGCCATAACTTGAAAGGCATCGGCATGGTAAAAGCGGATATATTTTGAAACAAATTCTATATTTTGAATTCGTTTGGCAATTGTTTGAGGGTACCAACGGGAGTGGATCCCTTTTCCATTCTCGCCATTTTTGATAATTCCCGATCCTTCCGCGAGAATACCCCCATGATTAATCCGGTTCTTCAAAATTGTCTGAAAAGCCAGCTTACGTTTTGATGTGGAACGTTGAGCCAGCACTGTTTTTACTGTTTCATGATTCAAGGTAAAAGAAAGAATTTCTTTAGCTAACCAATCCGCATTTCCATTCAGAATTGATTCCCATACAGACGCAATCTGTTCATCTAGTTCAACCATAATGACTTCATTAGCCAGCCTTTCAAAAGCAGTAGTTAAACTAATAATCCCCCCACCAACAAAAGGTTCAATGAGAGTTTCTGGTTGAGCATCAAAACTTTTCATCCAACGACGGAACAAAGGCACTAACCACGTCTTGCCACCAGGGTAACGGAATGGGCTTCTTTGAGGTACCGAAGCCACATTAACGGGTTTGACGGTTTCTTCCGTTTTAAATTCTTCGAATAATTGTAATTCCATCATCGTCATGATTTTTCAAATGGGTTTTCTATGGTTTGATTATTTGGTGGCGTTTCTAGTTTTGCATCTACCTTGGATTGAATTTGGCGTAGGAAGTCTTCTACTTTTCCAACTCTAGGCTTGGTAATTTGGGAAAGTGCCGAATCAAATTTTGTATAAACAATCCTCTCACGAAACAGTTCATAGTGTTGACCTTCTTGCATAGGAGGTTTTACGTCATAGATGAGCCATACAATATCAGCTTTGTCTTTTTTGACTTCTTGCAGATGAGGCAGTGTCTCAAAAAAACCTTTATTCAAGGCAACCGCAGATTTTTTACCCCACGCATTCAAAATTCCGCCCTTGAAAATCAGTTGAGGTGCCAGCCTTTTACGAGAAGATGAAAGATAATCAGGGCGAGGGTAATTGACTTCGTTTGTCCAATCAATATTCTGATTTGATTTAGGATCTTTCATGTATGACTCAAATGGATTGCGAACATTTCCCGAAATATAAACTGCCTGAACTTCTAACGCTCCGAAGTCATAAACTTTACCCGCTTTGTCATAGGCACACAAAACGACATCAATGTTACCTGCAGAACCACCATCGGCATCTTTGAGGCGAACTTCAGTTAGAGTCGTCCACTTGGCCCCTTCCCCAAAAAAGAAGTCGGCCGCATCATCGGCAATTAACCAATTCTGTCTGAATCGAATCGGGCAGGTAATCACAACGTCCCCATTGTGAAAAACACTGCAAACACCAAGAGGATCTTGAGCTTTGTCTTTGGTGCAATTTGGAATTTTATTGTTATAGGGACAAAGTCGTTTGTCTCGATGGCGTTTTGCATTTGAGCTGAAGTCTATTGTCGTAAATCCAAAGACCTCCGCCAATGGATTTTTGCCAGTTTTGTTGGGTTCCATATAACACCTAACTATTGATATTTAATGAATTAAACAATCAATGTTTTCAAATTTGTGCAGGAACTAAATCTCCTGCATTTGGTTTCTGACCTTTATGCGAGACATGGTTTACTATCCCCGGAGCCCGCACAAATTCGTGCATCTGTTCTGCTGTTTTCCACATGGCTTCGCAAGTCTTCTCATTTGCTCTAAATTCACCATCAAGATACCGAGCCGTGCCTCTTGAATCCGTTAGATGATTGAGCAGCTTACTAAAATTCTCGCAGACGTTTCCCAACCTCGTATGGTTGTTTATGTGATTCCCTATATGTTTGTGATTTTTGGATTTTAAAACAGTTGGCAACGGCATTCTCAACAGCCAGGATTTGGAAGTAAGTTCCACAGCAGAAAATAAATTCTCATAAAATGATCTGAACCGTTTGTTTAATAGACAATCGTGGGCTACCAACAAAAATTCATGCGCCGCTTCTAGATGTGCTTTTACTTTTTCCGAATTGTAATGAAAATTGAAAGAGATGACCCATCTTCGCTTATGTAACATCATGGTAATATGGGCAGCATTGGGATCACTGTCAGTTAGACTTATTTTTTCAATAGCATCAAAGTCACTCAAATAAACATTGTCATCAGGTGTAACGTTACGAGTTACCCGAACTACCATCGTGGCTTTGATTTCATCATTGAGTCGAACGATTGGAGCCTGTCCTACGTTCATTACAATTTGAGCCATTAAAAGTTTAAAGCCATGGGGTAGTCGATTCTCTTTTGTTCTTCGCTCAATTTCCGGGTTTATCCACAGAGAAAAAACCTGTTTACAAAGTCTTTTGCCGATTTCATCATTCATCGTTTCTTGTTCCATAAAATTTTATCAATCCTTCCAATAATATTTATATCCAGGAGGAGCCGGCGGCTTCGGTGGACGCGGGGCTTTTGGCAACTTGGCTAATTTATGGGGCTTGGGTAAGCGAGGCAATTTCGGGATTTTTGGTTTAGCGAAGATGCCGTTGGGGTCTTTTCTTAATTTCCAAGTCATTTCCTTCTCCTTTTTAGTCTTAATCAAATCTTGACTTGAATACATCCACGAGTATACAGTTTGGATTCATGAAGTCAAGAATTGAAAAAGTGTTGACTGCTAAAGAGTTGGAGTTGCTTCGACACCTTAGAAATTCGATTGTCCATCAAGGTGATTCTCCCTCCGTAAGGGATCTGCAGGACCTGATGAAGTATCAATCACCACGATCAGTAACCAAGTTGCTGGATCATCTGCAGTCTAAGGGTATCGTGAAAAGAAGAGCTGACAAAAAGCTTATCATCATCAAAGACCCTGAAAGTCATACTCAAAACGCATCTACTGTAGACGTTCCATTGATTGGCCGAGTGGCTTGTGGGGTACCCCTTCTTGCAGAACAAAATATAGAAGCGATGATTCCAGTATCAACCCAATTGGCCCGGTCACCTCATACATATTTTTTGTTAAGGGCACATGGGGATTCCATGAATGCTGCGGGTATCAATAATGGTGACATTGTCCTCATCAAGCAAACAGATTGCGCTAAGAACGGAGAAATTGTGGTTGCTCTGATTGATTCCGAGGCCACCATAAAAAAGTTCAGAAAAAACGAGAACGCAATTTTCTTAGAGCCACAATCTACGGATCCAATCCACAAGCCGATTATTCTGCATAGTGATTTTCGGATTCAAGGTATTGTTGTTACTTCATTGGGGGACTAAATGTTTCTTGCACCATTAATGGTGTCTTCAAAATGGAGAAGAAAGTATGGGACTAAGGGAAGAGCTGGTGAAAACTTACGAATTGGAAAATCTACTGATTAGCTGGGCTGAACCGCCTTCTGCCACGGAAGACCAACGCTGTACAAATGCTGTCCAAGTCATCAAAAATGCAATCGATGACTATGAGCCATTCAAATACAAAAGTATCGAGGTTTTTGCACAAGGTTCCTATCGGAACGGTACGAATGTGAAAGCTGAAAGTGACGTTGATGTTTGCGTGCGGTGCATGGATGTATTTTTTGCCAATTACCCACAAGGCATGGGTGATAATGATTTCGGCAATAGCCCAGCAACATATCGATATTCAGAATTTAAAAACGATGTAGACAGAGCACTTCGACAGTACCTAGGTACAAATGTTGTGAATCGTGGCAATAAAGCCTTTGATTTGCATGCAAACTCATATCGCATTGACGCTGATGTTGTCCCGGCGTTTGAACATCGCCGATACGACAATTTTGGAAATTATATTTCAGGAACAGAGATTCATCCGGACAATGGTGTAAAGATTATAAACTGGCCCCACCAAAATTATGAAAACGGTGTAAATAAAAATAAGGCAACAGGATTTCGTTTCAAAAAATTAGTCCGCATATTGAAAAATGTGCGACACAACATGGAAGCCAATGGCATGGCGGCAGCAAAGCCAATACCATCATATTTAATTGAATGTTTAGTCTGGAATGTGCCCAATGACAGGTTTGGGAATGAATCCTATACCGATGATTTAAAAAATATTCTTTTGCATCTTTACAGCTGTACAAAAGATGACGCCCAATGTTCTGAATGGGGCGAGATCAATGAACTAAAATATTTGTTTCGTTGGCAGCAACCATGGACAAGGCAGCAAGCCCATGAGTTTGTCGTGGCTGTCTGGGCCTATTTAGGACTTCAATGAAAACCATAAATATAAAAGCGTTTGTCTGGGTAGGGCTGATTGTCTCCGTCATTGCTTGGCTTATATTGGGTCGGCTTAATGGCTTAGATTTCAATCAGGTGGCTGATTTCATCAAACCAGTACCGACTATCGTCACAATCGATTTATTTCTATTTTGGATCTTTTCAAAATGGATGTGGTGTTGGAAGATTTTTCAAGGTTGGCTCATTAAATTCCCCGATTTGAATGGAACATGGTCGGGACATATACAAACGACTTGGCAGGATGAAAAAGGAAACGTGCCGGGCCCGATCCCGGTGATGCTGACCATTCAACAATCATTTACCAAGCTCAGTTGTGTCATGAGAACAGCAGAGATGACAAGTCACAGCTTTCTGGAAGGGTTTCAGATCAACCCAGATAGACAAATTAAACAGGTATCCTATTCGTATTTAAGCAAGCCCTCTGCTACAGTACGTCAAAGAAGTGAACCGCATTACGGTACTATGGTTTTGGATATCTGTGGAAATTCTACGAGAAAACTTTCTGGCGAATACTGGACCGATAGGAAAACAACCGGAAAAGTCACCTTAAATTTTGTCAGTAGAGAACTACGTGATGATTTGGATCAGACGATGTTACACCATCCTGTAAGTGGCAAGCAGTAACCCTTCCCGAAACAGTTCCCCAAACCCTTTCGGCAACCCTTTGCCAAACTATTTGCCGCCCGCCACATAGAGATAGGGTTCTATTCACATACGGTGAGAAATGGGCCACGCAAAAGCATCCCCAAACGCCCATAAATCAAGCAAAAGAGGCATTAGGCTCAAGTGATTCTCAATTTTAATGGGATTACAAAGCGGGAAAAGGCCAAAACGCCTAAGCCGCCATACTTTCAAGCTCTTCCGCCCAAGAGTAGACGGTATCCTGAAATTGGTTCCAACTTTTACACAGCAGGTCCACATTCAACGTAAAACCCCAAATTTAAAATACCCAAAATTTGAATAAAAAAATCTGTAAGGCGCGTCTAGAAACTTAGAAATTGTGTGTCGTTAGTCAGTTTTATATTCCTTTATTTTTGTCCCATTCTTCTAAATTGTCTAGTGCATATCTTACAAATCCAGCGGGTAAAACATAATCAGCACCTTCGGTATAGCGTGTTTGTACTTTTTCGTTTGCTAACAAATGTTCCAAAACAGGCCTTACATCACTTGATTGCCCGGGGCCTGCTGTTACAAAATTAGAAAGTTCCGTTGTATAAGTGCTTATGGCAATCACAAAATTGCGCCCCTGTCTTTTCAAAAGAGAGGCTTCTAAGCGGTTCACTAATTCTTTGTTTACTTGACCTTGTTGATCATAGAACCCTGCTTTTAAAATGGTATCAAATAGAGATATGAGATCGTTGTCGCTTAGATCAGGTTTTTCGAGTGCGGTAAGATATAAATCGAGTTGATCCTGGTCTAAATTATTTTCGGCATAATATTCAACTTCGTTCATGCAGCTGTAAGATCCGTGTGGCGATCTTTGATTAAAGTATTGTGTTAATTCATCGAGGCGATCTTGTTTTGATTTAGATAAAATCCCAAAGTGCGACATGTGGCTGCGACTCAGTCTTACAAATTCTTTATGATTAGGATCTGAGGAGCAATCATGAATAAAAGAATCCTTTACGTCTTCATTTGTGTTGCTGAAGTAAGCAAAAATCCTTTTTGGATTATCTTCCGATCCTTTTAACGAATCGATGGCGTGGCGCAATTCGTGCCCGGCAATATTGATAAATGTGGCGATGCTGGTTGTCTCGGATTGTTTACGCTGTATGAAAAAATCGGGAGATATCACAATGGTGTTATTAACAGGGTTATAATATCCACTGGCATCAGCCATCATGCGTTGTTGTAGCTGTTTAATGGGAAGAACTCTAATTTTTAAAGGTGGCCGGTTACCTATACCATGCGCCAAGGCCTGGCCTAATGCGGGGCCATCGGAATAAATATTTTGCGTGCCCAAATAAAAATTAAAAACATCCTGAAGGGCTTCAAATTGTGTATCCGTTAGCTGAGCCGCTTGCTCAATAAGCTCAAACTGATTTTCTCCCACACGCACATATCGCGAAGCTGTCTCGTGAGGAGGGAGAGTTTCTTTACTATGAATTTTCAGTTCCGACATAACGAGTGCCCACCTTTATTATCGGCATTTTGGGAGTATAAGTTGCTTATAGCAAATAAAAGTACTTTTTATAAGTATTTGAAATATAAGTGTTTTTATGTCTAAGCGTGGTATCAACAAACCCATTTCTTTGACTTTTGCCCGGGAGCTCTTTATGAATGTTCATCACCAGGAGGCTCTATGTATCGTCTATACGGTTTTAACACCCCCAATGTAAAAAAAGTGCTGTATGTTTTAAGTGAACTTAATGTTCCCTACGAATTTGAAAAAGTGGATTTGGCCAAGGGGGAACAAAAGGGTAAGTACGCTTCTAAACTCCCTGCCGGAAAAGTTCCGGTGTTGCAGCATGATGATGAGCTCCTGTTTGAATCGGCCACCATTTGTCGCTATTTGGCGAGTGTTGAAAACTCTCCTTTGTATCCTGCCGATAAATTGAAGCGGGCGCGCGTTGAACAATGGATGGATTACTTTACCAATCACTTGGGCCGCTGGCTGACAACCCTGTTTTTTGAATATGGCATCAAGTCCTTTTTAAATTTGGGAGCCCCCGACGATAAAGCGTGCGAAGAAGCCAATAAGTTTATTGCCATGCAGGCAAAAACTGTGGATGATCACTTGGCTAAAAATAAATTTTTAACGGGCAATAATTTGAGCATTGCCGATTTATTTGCCTATGCTTATGTAGAAACGGCTCCTATTGCTAAGGTAGATCTTTCTCTTTATCCCCATTTAAAAAGATGGGCGGGCGAAATTGCGCAATTACCCTCTGTAAAAAAAATAAACGCACAAAATATATAAAGCTTTGTTAAAAATTTTGCATGAGCATGAGATGACAAGGAATGAATGATATAAAAAGCGAGACAAGCAGGGTGGTGCATAATACCGATGCTATCGCCTGGCTTAAAGAGCAAGGTGTTATGCCAGGGTGCTCGTTTATAGCTTCTATTCCCGATATCTCCGAGTTTTCTCAATTTTCGTTAGATCAATGGAAAAACTGGCTTAAAGAAGCGGTTCGTGTGGTGCTCAATTCTTGCCCCGACGACGGACTGGCTCTTTTTTTTCAAACCGATATCAAGTATGAAGGTACCTGGGTAGATAAAAGCTTTTTGTGTCAGGAAGCAGCTGGGGAAAGCGGGCATCAACTTCTTGCTCATAAAATTATCTGTCGCACTCCGGTAAATAGCACTACGTTTAGTCGTCCGGCTTTTTCTCACCTTTTATGCTTTTCAAAAAATATTCGTTTTCCTGTAAGCCCATCTTTGCCGGATGTGATTAATGGCGGAAAAAAAGTATGGATACGCGGGATGGGAGTTGAAGCTTGTAAATTGGCATGTGATCTTATTCTTCGTTTTACAGAAACCAAAACAGTGGTGCATCCTTTTTGCGGATTAGGGACGATGCTGGCGGTAGCCAATGATATGGGGCTTAATGCCATTGGTATTGAATTAAGCCGCAAGAGAGCCGAGCGCGCTCAAAAGTTAAGCGTGCACGATATTAAATAGACTATTCTACCAATTTTAAACTAGGTTTTTTACGCGGGGTTGGCGTTTCGTTAGATCCTGCTAATTCGCCTTCTCCTTTAACTACGGTAAAGGCAGGACGAGGGGCGTTTTTGTCGTTTTCAATTGCTGTGAGTGCTTCAGGGGCTTTTGCTTTAATGGCACTACCGGCAGCATACAATGTAAATTCACCGGGTAAATCTTCTGGGAAAAAAACAACCTCACCGCCATTTTCAAGGGTTACGGCAAAAAGAGCATCAAAAGGAAGCTCACAAAAAAAACGGCGGCCTCCAAAACTTAAACTGGCTTCAATTTTGTCGTCGGTAATTTTAAAGTCGGGAATTTCAAAAGCGTAATTAAATTTAAGGCAAAGCTGTGGGTTAGCTAAATGAGCATCGGGTACTTTTACCCCTGTTTTTCGGGAATCTAAAAACACCATCACCGTGCCTTTTTCCATAAGGCGCTCAAAATGTTGTTTTTTATCTTTGCGTGGAGCTTGAATAATGTTCATAGAAAGCGGGTCATATTATGCCATAGAACGGTAATTTTAACATTCATTTTTGCCTGTTTTTAAGGGCTCTTCTAATTTCGCGATCCGACTCACGTTTTTGAATGGTATCACGCTTGTCTACCGTGTTTTTAGCTTTGGCAACACCCAAATCTACCTTAATTTTTCCTTCTTTTAAATACAGTTTTAGTGGAATGAGTGTAAGTCCTTTTTCGGATACCTGACCAATCAGTTTTTGAATTTCACGCTTATGCAACAATAATTTACGGGGGCGCAGAGGTTCGTGGTTAGTATACACGGCTTGTTTGTAGGGGTTAACATGTGCTTGAAGTAAAAAAATTTCCCCATTTCTAATAGAACCATAGGCATCGCCTAAATTCACCTCGCCATTTTTGATAGATTTTACTTCGCTGCCCGTGAGTACTAAGCCGGCCTCAAAATTTTCTAAAATTTGGTAGTTAAAACGCGCTTTGCGGTTTTCGGTAATAATCTTGATCGACATGGGTTTTTGAGTATAGTGGAGGGACTCATGAAATCAATTTATTTCCTGTTTTTTGTTTTATGGATAAACCCTGCCTGGGCCGGACAAACTCTTATAGATTTAACTCATCCTTTTAATGAAAAAACCATTTATTGGCCCACCAATAAGGGGTTTACCCTGCATAAGGTGTATGCAGGTAGTAGCGCCCGCGGTTATTTTTATGCGGGGAATACATATGATGCGCCCGAGCATGGTGGCACCCATATGGATGCGCCCTATCATTTTAATGAACATGGATGGACGGTTGAAAAAATTCCGGTAGAACACTTAACCGGCGAGGCTTGTGTGATCAAAGTGTTTGAAAAAAATGAAATCGCCGCTCAAGATATTACTGATTGGGAAAAGTTAAACGGGCCGCTTATGCCAGATTGTATTGTTTTGTTTTATACAGGCTGGGATAAAAAATGGAGTGATAAAAAGGCTTATATGGGAAGTGATAAGGCAGGAGATACCGAGCATCTTTCTTTTCCAGGTCTTTCTAAAGAAGCAGCCCAGTATCTTGCTAGTAAAAAAATAAAAGGGGTTGGGCTTGATACGGCAAGTTTAGATCCAGGCATGTCTCACGAGTTTTGGGCCCATCGTATTTTATTAGGCGCCAATATTTATGGGCTTGAAAATTTAACAGGTTTAGAAAAGTTACCTGCTCGAGGAGTTAAGCTTATTGTGGCGCCCATGAAAATTGAAGGCGGTACTGGTGCTCCTGTGCGGGTTTTAGCATGGATAAAAGATGATTAGTGTTTCAGTTTTTTTCCCGCTATCCGGATAATTTGAGCCTGTTCACTATTTTCCAAAAAATTTTGCCACAAGCTAGCCGACCAATTGGCATAATCAATCAAGTGACGATAAGTTTTATCGGCTTCCTTAACCACCGTTTTAAATTCAGCATCGTCAGGCGAGGCTTGCTTAAGCCAGGTGGTATAGGCCTTCAGTGCTAAATAAAGTTCGCTGGAATACAAGAGATGGTTTTTTATTTTTTCCTTTTCTTCCTGGGCACTCCAAGGAAAAGGGGAGGGATCAGAGGTATTTTCCAACTCACTATAACGAGAACTTAAGGCAATGTACCATTCTCTGTCTTCGGGGTAAAAAAGCATTTTATCATTTTCTACCAAATAACGAGCCCATTTAAGTAAGCCTGGGGGAGATTTATCGGCTTCCAATGTTTTGGCCTTATCCCAATCGGCTTGTTCCCATTGTCCTTTAGCACTTAAATGGATGGCTTTAGTGAGGAGGGCTTCTTGCCCCATAGTACTTCCCGCATTTATTTTAATGATCTCGTCTAACTCTTGATCGTTGGCTAACACACGTACCAAGTATTTTGCCGAATCGGCATCCAGGCCATCATTTAAAACAGCGTTTACAAGTTTTCCATTTTTAAGATCAATACGGGCTTTAAGGCGCCCAATAAGAGGAAGATCGTGTTCGTCCTGAGTTTCTATGACCTTTAGTTGTTTTTCGGCTTTCTCCCACTCCCCCACTTTTAAAAGATTGATTGCCTTAAGCAAGCCCCATAACCCATTTTTATTGTCGTTTTGTGGAAAAGCACGGGGCAGGGCGGAGAGTGGTTCTTCGGCAAGTTTGGCGAGTAAGCGTTGCTCCATATTAAGGCCCCACGGTTGATTTAAATTTTGTTCGGCTATCTCCCAGGTCTTGCTCCATTCCTCGGCAGTAAAGTGGGTAAAAGGAACAAAGCTCGATAAAAGTTGGGCATCTATACGAGGGTCGTTTATAGGAGGTGGTATATGACCTTGGTAAATAAGAAAACGCATTTCTCCCAACACACGAGGCAAATGATGCGGGTAAATATCCAGCAAGATATCCCACGATTTTTGTATATCTCCTTTAAGATAATAGAGATGAACAAGGGACAGCTTGGCTAAAACAGCCAAAGGATGAGCGGGGTATTTTTCAATCCATTGTGTATGTTGGTTTTCTAGAGTTTGCCAGGTTTTAGCTGTTACTTGATTTTGAATTTCATCCCGATATCCATCCGGAATTTGGGTTTTCATGGCGTTTTTCAAGGCTGTAAATTCCAAAGAGGCTAACCTTGGTGTGCTGGGGTATTTTTGAATGAGGTTTAAAGCGGCATCAGGGCCAGCAAGTCTTATTTCTTGGGCATTTTTTAACAGATCTGGAATGAGCGCTGTTTTAAAACCAAACCAGGTTTTTATAGTACTCCAACAGCGACTCACCCATCCATAAGGCACAGCGGGCAGTGTATGGTTTATAAAATAAGCTTTTAAAACATCGGGATCAGTATTAGTAAGGGCGCTTTTTAAATCAACATACTCCACCAGTTGTTTTAATTCTTCTTTATTTTCATTGGCTTTTACAAGGGGCAGGCTGATGATTTTTTCAATTTGGGCTTTAGCTTCTATTTCGGCTTGGTCAAAATTTTCACTATCAATCAGTTTTTTAAACGGAGTCAGTGTTATCTCTTCTTTGGCTAGCGGGGCTTCATCCATGGTTTCCCAGTATGTGCGGTACAGGTTGACCCATAAATCATAAAATGAAACCGGAGAGCCTTTGTAAAAAGGGTATAAAAAAACGTATTCTTTACGGGTACTATATGAAAAGTAATCGGGTGCAATAATGAGGGTGTCACTCAAATAGTTATTTAGAGGTAGTAAGGGAGAATCAATTACTTCGTAGGCAGATCCTCCACAGGGATAAGTTTTAAGAGGGGAAATGAGGCATGCAATAAGAAAAAAAGTGCTAAAGAGCTTTGTAATTTTTTCCATAAAAAATCTCTAAAAGTTGGGTCCATGGATGGGCGCTTGGAAAAACCCAAACGCCGCAAAACAGGGGACTGGTTTTAAAAAAATGAATTTTTGAAAACCAAAAAGAATGCATGGTTTTCTTGTTATGTGGCTCAATTCTTTCAAAAGCGCCTAGCCCAATACGGTAAGGAATATGGGCTTTTTCGGCCCAATCGAGTACATTTTGTGCATCTACATCTTCGCCGGTATCAAACAATTGCAAAATATGCCCTGCCACTTTATTTTTAAAGAGTTCGCCATACTGAGGTTCTTTTATGTGGGAAGCTAAGCTTGTAATCCAGAGAGTTTTCTTTTTTAAGAGATCCTCTTTTAAAAAGGACAAGAGATCGCTCCATTTTTTAAGAAGAGCTATAGGGCAATCGTAATCAAGTTGGATTTCAGAAATGGTGTGAAGATGATTTAAAATAAATGATAGAGCATCAGCCAATTTGTGATTGAGTTCATCCTGAGAAAAATTTTTAAAGGCGCCATGCAGCGAATTATCCAAACGGATTACAACTGTTTGTGACGTTGAAACGATAGAGGGTGAGAGAGAAAGTTGAGGGGTGATTTTACCATTCTTGTAAAATAAAGTACCGGCCCATATTGTGGGGATGAGGTGTGGAACTTTTTTTTGACTTTCCACATAAATATCCCGGTCTTTTAAAGTCCAGATCCATTGCCCCATAGGCATGGCGTAGAGAAGCCCTCCCCAGAGGGTAAATATAAAAATAAAAACCGTAAAAATGGTTTTCATAATAAGTTAAATTTTAACTTTTCCTATCAAGATATCTTTATACATCACCCAATCACTCATAAGGCTATAGAAGGGGTATTTAAAAGTAGCGGGTTTGTTTTTTTCATAAAAAAAATGGCCAATCCAGGCGGGGCCATAACCTAAAACAAACAATATTGGAAAAAATTTCCACTGACCCGTGATAATGATGAGAGTAAGCCCCAGTAAAACAAGAGAAGAACCAAAAAAATGCCAGCGCCGGCAAATTTTGTTTTTATGCTCGCACAAATAAAAACGATAAAATTCGCTAAAATTGTTTAGGTTTTGAGACATAATTCATCATTCAATTTTTGACAGGACCGGTCAAGAATATTTCTTAAAAAGCTGTATGGTTTTTTCGCGGGCTATGGCGTGGTCTACAATGGGGCTTGGGCTTAGCGCAGGGCTGTACTTATTAATAAAACTATTTTGAGGATCAAACCGGCTGGCCTGCGTATTGGGGTTAAAAATTCTAAAATAGGGTGCCGCATCGGTACCGGTAGAGGCCGCCCACTGCCAGCCTCCGTTGTTACTGGCAAAATCTCCGTCTATTAAATGCTCCATAAAAAATTTTTCGCCCCAATGCCAATCTACATGTAAATCTTTTACTAAAAACATCGACACAATCATACGCAAACGATTATGCATCCAGCCAGTTTGCAACAGTTGATTGATGGCCGCATCTACAATAGGAAAGCCGGTTTTGCCTTCGCACCAGGCTTTAAATTTGGCTTTATTATTTTCCCAGGGAATTTTTTGCGTAGCAAGTTTAAAGGGTTTATTTTGGCATACACGGGGAAATCCGCAAACAATATGCCGGTAAAAATCACGCCAAATGAGTTCGTTAATCCATGTTTTAACACCGGCATGCTGTGTTCCTCTTTTTTCGGCCGTTATAAAACATGTTTTGGCCGAAATAGTTCCCACGGCAAGAAAAGGAGAAATTTTGCTTGTGCCGTCATTAGCCGGAAAGTCTCTATTATTTTGATAGTTGGTTATGAGCTTATCACAAAAATTATTTAACATTTTGTGGGCTTCTTTTTCACCGGCTGGCCACAGTTTTTGAATATCTTCATTAATGAGAAAATCATCCAAGGTTTTGGGAACAGAGCTTGGTTTTATAGAGTTAAGATTTTGTTTTTTAGGAACAGGATATTCTGCCATTGGCCTAAAACCTTCCAGTTTTTTGTACCATTCATTTTTAAAGGGTGTGAATACGGTGTAAAAATCTCCCTTTTGAGTTTTAATAGTTGTAGGTGGTAAAATAGTTTGGTCGTGAAAACGGCGCGTTTCTATTTTGTTTTGATGTAAAAGTTCTTGCACGTCTTTATCGCGTTCTCGTTCGTTAATTTCGTATTCATGATTCCAAAAAACGGACGTAATTTTATGCTTAAAACATAGTTCCAAAATAAGTTTTGGAATATTTTTAAAAAGAGGCGTGGTTATAATAAGTAAGGGTATATTGAGTTTTTGAAGATTTTCCTGAAGGGATTGTAAATTTCTTAAAACAAAATAGGTTTTGTTAGATCCCCAGTTGTGCTTTTGCCATTGTCTGGGTGTGATAAAAAAAACAGCAGTAACATTTTGAGGACGTTGCTCACACGCTTTATAAAGTGCCGGGTTATCGAGTGTGCGTAAATCGTTTCTTAACCAAACAAGATGGTGCGTCATGTGGGTTCAGTAACCGAATTACAAATCGACTTCAAGTTTTTATACCGAAAAAAACTCGGCCCCTCAGCGTTGCAGTCCCGTTGTTAAGGATGGGGCCAAAAATTTAGATTGTTTTTTTTCGGCATGAAACTCGGGAGCTTGCTCCCGAGAATTTCATAAGCCTGTTTGAATTAAATAGGCACCAGCAACGGCTTCATCAGAGAGTTGAACACTTAAGCTTCCACCAAGCGTTTCAACATCGTCGGCTGTGATGTAAACATAGGTTACGGAAGTGCCAGCCATTGTACTTTGCAATCCTGAATTACCTAAAGTGTACATGGCGGGTCCATTTAATGTGGTACCACGATTGTCGTCTTGTGAATCTCTTAAGTTAATACCATCAAAATTAAATCTATTGTCTTCAGATAAGCTGGTATTGCTCATAAATACTGCCAAACCATATTGCCCCAATAAATCAGCAAAGCGTTCGCTGGCTTGTGAGGTGGTGCCATAGGCCGCATTTACAATGTTGTTTACCCCGCGTAATCCTGAATTGAGCATTGTACTTATAAATTCTGTACCGCTACTCACTCCCGACAAATTGCCTTTATCGGCTTGTTCATACAAATATTTGAGGAATAAATACATGCCGCCACGTTGGGCGAGTGACGAACCGCAGGTAATGCAAATGCTATCGGTTTGTTCCAAATATGTTTCTACACGGGCAGGGTTTTCTAAACTAGGCTCTTCAAAATTGTAGGGAAGATCTTCGGCTAAGTGTGACAGCCCTTCGTTAACAGCTGAAATTTCGGTAGAGCTATCGTTTACATAATAGTGCATGTTAAAATTGATCATGTGTTGGTACTCATGCAAAAACACGCTGGGTAAAATATTGGTTTTGGTAAAACTTTTAGAAATGGCGGTTCCGTAATGGCCGCTAGGATCGGGAACTAAGGTGTAAAAAACTTCAATGTCACGGTCAATTACATCGGCAGCGTAGAAGAAGCCGGTAATAATGCCACCTTGTGAAGCGCCCAATGAGTTAACCTGATTTGTCATCAAGATATAAAAATGATCGTTGTTGTCTTCATCCGATTCGCTTCCAAATAGCGAGCGTTCGTCGGCGATATGAGAATCAAATTCTTCTACGAGGGTTTCTACTTCGTCTGTTGTTAAAGATCCTAAATCGTCTGTGTCCATATAACAATAAACGTTATTGGTTTTGGCAACTAGTTCAGCTTCTACCGTGGTAAAGGAAGAGCCCGATGAGAGTGAGCTTAACACCTCAAAATCTTTTATATTGCCAATTGGTTCTTCTACAGCGCGGGTAATGCCAGCGCTGCGTGTTTGAGCATTGTTGTCTTCGTTGGGAGGAAGGAGGCTTTCTTGATCTCGCAACCAACCGTGAAAATCTTCGGTCATGTTTTCATTGTTATCTTGGCTGCGGGTTATAATTTGTTCCAAGGCATCAGGGCCTGATAAACTGTTGGCAATTTCAAAGGCACTGCTGGAGCCGCTATCATCATAAGAATACATGGCTAAAACATATTCGGCTGTTGGGGAGGAGTCGGGGAAGGTGATGGAACCAGTGTTGTTACTATCTAATGTTACTTGAGTTACGGCGCCACCTTCTAAATTGGCACCCGAATAGGATCCTCCACCGGAACTACTAGATCCTCCACCGGCAGCCCCTCCACAGGCAGATAATACAAAAAGACTGGTGATAGTTAGGATGGTTGGGGTTATTTTTTTGATCAATTGCATGCCTTTGCTCCTCAAGGGACTTCAGTTGTAAGGCCTTAATGAGCAAGGGCTGTGCCAAGATCATTTTTAATAAAAAATGTTATTTTTCATATATTTATAGTTTTTTAGAAAATAGTAGAATATATTTATAGGGTAATTATTTACCCCATAAAAAAGGAGGGTGATCTAAAATACCAGGGTAAATTAGGTAAAAAACTGATGTAAAATTGACCCATATTATTTAAGTCATGAAAAGTAGGTGTTTTTTTTATGTGTTGGGAAACAAGGGGGTATAAAATAAGTTATTGAGATAGGTTATTTTCAAAATGAAAATCTTTTTAAGAACTGTCCCTTTTTGCCTAGTACTTGTTAAACACATGACAACACAGTTGTCATGTGTTGTTACAAGTACTGGTACCCACTTACAGTGGGTGCTAGTACTTGTAAAAGCATGTCATTCTCGTTAGAGCTGTCTTAATGATGCGTTACCATGCTTTCCACGAGTATATAAAAAAGAAATACGGTCATCGTATTGATCGCATTACTGTTAATGCGGGCATGACATGCCCTAATATAGATGGAACTAAAGCGCGGGGTGGTTGTACCTTTTGTTCGGATGCTTCTTATGAAGGGCTCACCATTAAGGAAGACATTCCCTCCATTGCTCAACAAATTAAAAAAGGACGGGATTATTTAAAAAGTCGTTATCCATCTACTCGCTTTTATGTGTATTTCCAAAATGGCACCAATACTTATGCGTCCATCCCCAAGCTTAAAGACTATTATACAGCGGCTTTAAGATACCCCGAAGTTGTTGGCATTATGATTTCTACCCGGCCCGATTGCATGACGGATGACATTGTTACTTTGCTCCAAGAATTTAACGCTCAAACCGACGTGTGGGTAGAGCTGGGTATGCCGTCGCACCGCGAAGATGTTAACCGCCGATTAAATCGCGCCCATACTAATGATGATTTTGCGCAGGCGGTAAAAAAGCTACATGCGGCCGGCATTAAAACTTGTGCCCATGTGATTATGGGTTTGCCGGGTGAAACCTTTGAAGATTCTAAAGAAAAAGCGTTGTTTATGAATAATTTTCCAATTGATGCCATTAAAATTCACAACATGGTGGTGTTTAAAGATACAGCGCTCGAAAAAATTTATGCTTCGGGCCATTATCAGCCATTAGATTTACAGGAATATACACAAATAGCGGTGGATTTTTTGGAGCATTTAAGGCCTGATATCGTGATTCAACGTTTGGTGGCGCATGGGCCGCGGCGGTTAACGGTAGCGCCGGAGTGGTCGGTGAATAAGTGGAATGCTTTAAATGCTATTCATGCGGAGTTGGAACGCTTGGATACTTGGCAGGGGAAGAAGATTGGGGCGGGGCGGG
>JAIBAG010000016.1 GCA_019695305.1 bacterium | reverse complement strand
TTAGCCAATTCTTTGGACTTGGCCAAACGCCGACCCATCTGCCAGTAGGTTTTAAGGCGAATCGCATTCGCCGCTTCTAAGCCTTGCCGCATGATTTCCGTAAGATCGGTAACTAAAGTTTTGTATTCGGACTTAGGAGTTAAGGACGGCACAAGAACAATTTACGTAAAACAGACAAAAAAATCAACCCGTAAATTGTGCTAAGTGTGCCGAGGCACAAGCCGAAGGCTTGGCCGTTCCCCGCCTTAAATAGGGGTGGGCGGCCGAAAGGCGGGTTCCCACGGGTGGGTGGGGGCAAGTAGGCCACGCCGCAGGCGACTGGCCACGACCCGGGCCGGACCAGGCCCGAGCTGGCTGGAACCGTAAACCAAGCACGGACGGAATAAGGATTGCCCAACTTTGCGCACCCCCAGTTCAGAGCACTTTTAAAAAACAATCCAGGACCTGAAATGGACGGCACCTTAAAAATAAAAATGCGACGATGTTGGTGTGCAAAGCGGAGGGGTTTGGGGAGGAGCTTTGCACAATCTTCCGATTCTTCCGGAAACCCTGGCGAGGAACGGGCGGGCCTGCTTGCCAGCCTCTGGCGGGTTGCCCCGCGTTGCGGGGCAGGGAGCAAAAGCCGTGACGCTGAGCGAAGGCGAAGTGGCGCGGGTTTTGCCTCAGAACGGTTTGTGCACGCGTTTGCATTCAAGCGCGCGTATTGTTCTCAAAAAAAACCTGAGCCAATTTTCTTTAACGCGGAGCAATTTTGTCTTTGAGTTCTCGCGCCGCACCATCTATAACAAATGCAGCGCGAATTTTATTGTAAAGTTCGACAGGTGTTCCGAAAACACCGCATAGGAGAAAACTAGAATAGCGATCCCGAAAGGGATCAATAACCTTGGGGATCCAACACGAAGTGTAAATCCCTCCTTCTCCGCATTTTTCTTTGCGTTCCGGCTGCAGATGCAGTCGGAACGCTTAGAAAAATGCTGTCCTTAATGCGTAAACATTAAGGGCGCAGAAAAACCATGCTTGAACCAACTCAACAGTCTACTACAAGCCTAACCCAACCCAGCCTTTCTCTTTTAGCTGTACTCCAAAAAATTAACGAGTTTCTCCCCAAAGATTTTTCCAAAAAATCGAGTGACTCCCTTAACCAATTAAAACAACTTATCTCTCAAGCCAGAACCATGCTTAAAGAAGCCTCTAGCATTGAAAGCTCTAAAACCCTTAAAAAAGCACGCAAAAACCTAAAAAAAATTAAAAAATTCCTATCAAAAATTCATAAAATAGATGAAAAAAGCCAAAAACTTACAGATTTTAAGGATAAAATTCAAAAATTGACTGAAAAACGAAAAAAAACAATTGCCAAACTGTATAAATCTCAAATTTTAACAAAAACAGGCCAGGTTATGGGCAAACTTATAGAAAAACTCACAGAACAAACTACGCCCCCGGCTTTTAGAGAGTCGTTTTCACCCAAAACCACTACTTCTAAAAGCAGACAATCTAAACTAAAACTTTTATCTAAATCCTCTACACCTCAACATAAGGAGACTCTATGAATCCCGAAGGAGCAAAAAAAACCGTCACAACTATTATTTTTGCCATTATTATTCTTATCGCTATTTTTTCTTTTAGCCCCTTTTCATTAGTGGGCCCTGGTGAACGCGGCGTGGTTGTTCGCTTAGGCGCCGTGCAAGATAAAGTATTGGGCGAAGGGCTCCATTTTAAAGTCCCCATGATGGAAAAAATTGAAATTATTGACGTGAAAACCCAGAAAGTAGAAGTAGATGCACCATCCTTCTCTAAAGATTTACAAAACGTAGATACACGCATTGCACTTAACTATCATTTAGACCCTGCAACTGTACAACGCCTCTTACAAGAAATTGGATCGGACTACGAATTTAGAGTAATTGCACCGGCCATTCAAGAATCGGTAAAATCGGCTACCGCGCAGTTTACCGCAGCCGAACTTGTGTCTGAACGCCCCAAAGTAAAAGATGCCATTACCAAAGCACTTACCGAACGCCTCCACCCCCGCCATATTTTGGTGGATGATTTTTCCATTGTGAATTTTGATTTTTCGGATGCATATGAACATGCCGTGGAAGAAAAACAAGTAGCCCAGCAAAATGCCTTAAAAGCCGAGAACGATTTACGTCGTATTACGATTGAAGCCGACCAACGTGTAGCCCAAGCTAAAGGTGAAGCCGAAGCCATTCGTATTCAATCGGCGGCCTTAAAAGAAAACCAGGATCTCATTAAATTAGAAGCAGTAAAAAAATGGAACGGGGAATTGCCCAATTATATGCTCAGTGGTGGAACTTTGCCGTTTTTGGATTTAGGAAAACAATAATCTGTTAAGTTAGTTTTTCTTTTTCGATTAACTTTTGTACATGCGTTCGGATCTCATCACGAATCTTGCGCACGTCCTCAATCGGCAAATTTTTAGGATCGGTAAGCGGCCAGTCATCACGCTTTAGCCCTGGCACCACCGGACACGCTTCTCCGCAACCCATGGTAATGAGTAAAGAAGCCGAACGCGCCAATTCATCGGTGAGTAATTGGGGTTTGGCTTGCGAGAGATCAATACCCGCTTCTTTCATCACTTCCATCACCATCGGATGAACAGCACTACCCGGCTGAGTCCCAGCCGAAATACCAATCGCTTTATGGGGATCAGCAAAAAAATTAAAAAATGCCGCGGCCATTTGTGAACGTCCGGCATTATGCACACAGGCAAAGAGTATTATTTTTGAGGACATGTGTCCTCCTTTCCCAACCATCTAAATAAAAGTGTTGCTAAGATAGCGGCTACCACTTGAGCAATAATAAATTGAGGAACATCCACCGGACGTATTCCCGAAAAAGTATCGGTACAGGAGCGCGCTAACGTAACGGCAGGATTTGCAAATGAGGTGGAGGATGTAAACCAATAAGCGGCCGTAATATAAGCTCCGACAGTAGAGGCAATAACCGGAACACTGTAGCGTTTACATCCGTGAATCACTGCTAATAAGCCAAAGGTGGCAATTCCCTCGCTTAACCATTGAGCACTACCCGTACGAATGTGCTGCGACGCCATGATGATGGGTTTTAAAAACATAAAGTGGGCCGCCCACACGCCTACAAAAGCTCCCGTTACTTGCGCCACAATATAACTAAGGGCCCGTAATGCTGATAATTCTTTATGGATAACAGATGCTAGTGTCACCACTGGATTAAAATGTGCTCCTGATAATGGAGCAAAAATTAAAATGAGAGCCACCAGCGAACAACCCGTAGCCAAACTGTTGGCTAAAAGAGCGATGGCCGTATTACCACCAGCTAACTCTTCGCCCATAATGCCCGAACCCACAACGGTGCAAAGCAAAAAGGAAGTCCCCAAAAATTCAGCAATAATTTTTTTAGCAACACTCATAAAATTTATGCCCTACTCATTCTTTGTGAGCAAAAAGTGAAATTACAGTGAAATTTTTTCTACAATTTTAAGATGAGCTTTACTGCCCAAGACCGTGAGAGAAGGTTTTTTAACGGGTTTTAGGAATTTTTTGGCTAGTAAACTGATACGCTTTTGCGCCTGCTTTATCTTTTTCCCAAAATCAGCATTATTGTTCAGCGCCGCATTCAGCTCGTCTAAAATAACCACATTTTTATCTTCTTGATGGCATAAAAGGGCGATGTCGCCCCCCGCCATAAAAAAGCGCGTTAACGCATCTACAAATCCGTATCTATCGGCAATAGCCTTCATATAAAAATCATCCGATACAATCACACCTTTGTATCCCATACGCCTGCGCAAAAGGTGATGCAAAATGCGTTTGGACAAAGTAGCCGGATGTTTACGGTCTAAATCTTTATAAAGCACGTGGGCTGTCATGAGGGTTGGCGCTAAACGTGCTTTGATGAGCTTGCGATAAGGAAAAATATCCCGTTTCCACAACAAGCGGCCTGCCGAATCGATGGTGGGCAAATCCAAATGCGAGTCGACGGAGGTACCACCATGCCCTGGAAAATGTTTAATACATGAAAGCACACCTTCTTCATGAAAACCTTTAATCATGGCTTCGGCGCATTTTGTCACCACAACCGGATCGGGCGAAAAGGCGCGGCGTCCGATGATAGGATTAAGCGGGTTAGAATGAACATCCACCACAGGTGCATAATCCCAGTTAAAGCCTACGGCTTTTAATTCTCTAGCCATCACTTGCGCTATGGCTTTAATCGTTTTTAAATCTTTGGTGCGGTTATAATAATTGCCCACTTCCACCATGGCCGGAAACTGCGTAAAGGGCGCTCCCAAACGAAACACATTGCCACCTTCTTGATCCACACCAAAAAAGAGCGGGTAGTCGGCCAGCTTTTGTAAATCGGCAATTAATTTTTTAACTTGTTTGGGGCTTTGAATATTGCGCTTAAACAAAATAAATCCGGCTACGCGATATTTTTTAATAAGGGTTTTAACGGTATCGTTAATTTCTAAACCGCCAAAACCGGTGATGATGTTGGATCCTATGTTAATTTGTTTTTTCATTCTTCTTCTCGCTCACCAAAAAATTACCGCTAAGCCTCTGAGGCTCCGGTGTTAAAATTTTATTTTATTCTAAAACATGCGGCCCACTTTTAAGTCCTCACCCTATCACCCATAAGCTTATCTTCCCAGAAATTGTGAGGACGTCATCTTATAGAGGACATTTTGTTTTAGAATAAAATAAAATTTTAACACCGGAGCCGGGCCACAAACTACAACCTGGATCCCGGATCAAGTCCGGGATGACGAGAGGCTGCTAGCGCTGATACCGATCACGCAAGGTGTCCCCTAATAAATTAAAGGTTAAAACCGATACCATAATAGCCAAACCCGGGAAAATAGAAATATGAGGGGCTGCGAGTAACAAACCCGTGCCACTATCCAGCATTTTTCCCCAACTGGGCACCGTTACCGGAAGCCCCAGCCCCAAAAAGCTAAGGCTCGATTCCACCAAAATTACTCCCGCCATTCCAAAAGCCGCCTGAACCAAAATGGGGCCCGCAATATTGGGCAGCACATGCAGAAAAAAAACACGGGGTAACGGCACGCCTAACGCCTTTGTTGCCTGTAAAAACTCCCGCTCTTTTAAACCCATCACCTGCGCCCGCGCCAAACGCGCGTAACCCACCCAACCCACAAAACTTAAGAGAAAAATTACATTAAGAATACTGGGAGGTAAAAAAGCCGCCAACGCAATGGCCAACAAAAATCCAGGAAAAGCCTGAAATACGTCGGAGATAGCAATAAAAATTTTATCGCACAATCCCCCAAAATATCCTGAAATAAAACCCATCAACAAACCAACACTGAGGCTGATACTAACAACAACAAAAGCAATCCCCAGGGAAACCCGCGCACCGTAGAGCAAACGGCTCAAAATATCCCGCCCCAATTCATCGGTGCCCAACACATGGTCGTGCGTTGGCGTCTGCATCTGACTTTTGAGCTCGAAGGATTGAGGCGCATAGGGAGCCACAAAGGGGCCAGCGATGAAGGCCGCTACTAAGAGTAGAGCAAGAGTGTAAGCAAAAAATTTCATTCTTAGTTCAAGCAAAGAATAACCCACCTCTGTCTCCTCCCTTACCTTAAGGGAGGAGGACTTGCTAACACACACCCCTCCCCCTTAGAGTAAGGGGGAGGACGGGAGGGGGTTACTCTTCATTTTAATTCAATCCTAGGGTCCAATTTTGTGTAAATAATATCGGTGATAAGATTCACCAACACATACGACACCGCAATCACCATCACGCAACCTTCCACCACCGAATAATCACGCCGCGAGATGTTTTCGATTAAAAGACTGCCCAATCCCGGCCACGAAAAAATCTTTTCGGTAATAATCGCTCCCGCCAAAAGCGTACCAAACTGCAGCCCCATCACGGCCACCACCGGCACTAAAGCTGTACGGACGATATGTTTTAATAAAATTTTGTAAAAGGATAAGCCCTTAGCGCGGGCGGTACGCACGTAGTCAAGCTTCATCACATCGAGCACAGAAGACCTAATCATGCGTGTGAGGAAAGCTGCTAGACCCAGACCCATTGTTAAACTAGGGAGAATCACCGAACCGGGCAATTCACGTCCGGAAACTGGCAAGAGATCGAGACGGATTGAAAAAGCTAAAACAAGAAGTGGCCCCAAATAAAAACCCGGAAGAGAAATACCCAAGAGTGAAAAAAACAAACCAAGTTTATCTGATATTTGTCCTTTTTTAAGCGCACTTAAAAGCCCTAACGGAAACGCAATCATCATCCCCCAACACATCGCCATGATGGCCAGTTGTAATGTCGCAGGATAGCGCTCGGCAATAAGAGTAGTTACTTTCTTTTGGCCAAAAAAAGATACTCCCAAATCACCTTTGATTAAATCTTTAAGATAAAGTGTGTATTGTTCAAAAACCGGTTTATCAAAATGCTGGGCTTCGACAAGCTTGGCACGATCCGTCGGCAAAGCATTTTCACCCAAAATAAAATCCACAGGGTCACCGGGGATAAGACGCATTAAAAAAAAGACGAGTGTGGCTACCGTTAAAAGAACGGGAACAAGAAGAGTGAGGCGTTTAACAAAATAAGAAGCCATGAAGAAAGGCCATCATAATGGCTTTGATATCAGATGACAAATGCTTTTGGTTGTTATTTACTCTGTACCGGAGGCTCATATGACAACACAGTCCATCCAATCGTTGCAACAAGAAGGGCAAAAGATAAAACCAACCCCAACATTTCAAAAAGCAGCCCATGTTAAAAGTGAAGCGGAGTATCAAAAGCTTTACGAACGCTCGATAAAAGACTCCCACAATTTTTGGATAGAACAAGCCAAAACGCTTACCTGGTTTAAAGAACCCACTCAAAGTTTAAATTACACCTGGGACACCAAAAAAAGAAAAATTGAACACACCTGGTTTAAAGATGGGTCCCTCAATGTGAGTGTGAATTGCCTCGATCGTCATTTAACAACACAACCAGATAAAATTGCCATTTTGTGGCAAGGCGAAAAAGATGAAGAGGTACGAAAAATTTCTTACAAAGAACTCCATACCCTCACCTGTAAACTAGCCAATGCATTCATTAAGATGGGAATTAAAAAAGGCGATCGTGTTTGCCTTTACATGCCCATGGTACCCGAAGCCGCTATTGCCATGCTGGCTTGTACCCGCGTGGGCGCCATCCATTCTATTGTGTTTGGGGGTTTTAGTGCCGATGCCTTGGCCTCACGCATGAATGACAGTGAATGTAAGTTGCTGATTACGGCCGATGTAGGCTATCGCGCCGGAAAAGAAATCCCTCTTAAAAAAATTGCCAATGAAGCTTTAGCTAAATCCCCTTCTGTCACTAAAGCTCTCGTTTTAAAACGCGGGCCTGGAACGGTGGCCATGCAAAGCGGACGCGATATATGGTGGCATGATGCGGTAGAAACAGAATCAAACGAGCATCAAGCCGAACAAATGAAAGCAGAAGATACGCTTTTTATTCTCTACACCTCCGGCTCCACCGGAAAACCCAAAGGCGTCCTCCACACCACCGCAGGCTATTTGCTGCATGCCAGCCTTTCGCATAAATATTGTTTTGATTTACAAGAGAACGACGTTTACTGGTGCACAGCCGATGTAGGCTGGGTGACAGGCCACAGTTATATTGTGTATGGACCTCTTGCGAATGGTGCCACGAGCGTGATGTTTGAAGGCGTCCCCACCTTTCCCGATGAAGGGCGCTTTTGGCAGGTGATTGAAAAACACAAGGTGACCATACTCTACACCGCTCCCACTGCCATCCGCACACTCATGCGTTTTGGGGAAAGCATTCCTAAAAAATATAAGCTCAACAGTCTTCGACTGCTTGGAAGTGTTGGCGAACCCATTAATCCCGAGGCATGGCTGTGGTATTACAAAAATGTAGGAAACGAACATTGCCCTGTGGTGGATACCTGGTGGCAAACAGAAACAGGCGGAATTCTCATCGCTCCTTTCCCTGGCGCCATCACCCTTAAACCGGGCTCGGCTAATCGTCCGTTCTTTGGCGTAGAACCAGTGATATTGCGCGATGACGCTTCGGAATGTAACAAAAACGAAGGTGGCAAATTATGCATTAAAAAGCCATGGCCCGGCATCATGCGCACCACCTGGGGGGATCATGATCGTTTTATCGATACTTATTTTAGCACCTATAACAATTTATATTTTACAGGCGACGGTTGCCGTATGGATGACGACGGCGATTATTGGCTACTCGGCCGTATTGATGATGTGGTTAATGTATCAGGCCATCGCATTGGCACGGCCGAAGTAGAAAGTGCGCTTGTCTCACACAAAACCGTGGCCGAAGCGGCCGTAGTGGCCATGCCGCACGAGGTAAAAGGACAGGCTTTATATGCCTTTGTTACTTTAGAAAAAGGAAATGAAGCCACCGACACCCTTAAAAAAGAATTAATGGGTCATGTTTCTAAAGAAATTGGAGCGATTGCCAAACCCGAAATTTTGCAATTTGCAGACGCACTCCCTAAAACACGCAGCGGCAAAATCATGCGGCGCATTTTGCGTAAAATTGCAGAAAACGATTTGGATAATTTAGGCGATACGTCAACACTGGCCGATCCGGGAGTTGTAGATGATCTGGTGAAGGCGCGTGCTCGTTAGTCCGTCATCGCGGGCTTGACCCGCGATCTCGATTCAGATTCGATCGCGGCTCTTCGGCCGCGATGACGTCAGTGCGCATCGCTAAAATACTGGCCAAGATGAGATTTAAGATTAGCGATAATTTCGACCTGTAATTCATCAGCAGATTCCGAAAAATCGATACCATCAAACCAATGACTATACTCATTCACAAAGGCAATTTCTTTCTCTACTTGGCCTTCGTGATAATGCAGAGGATGTGGGATAGTCACACCCTCATGGCTAGCCATAAAATCCGCTTCTTTGGCAATTTCATCTTCAACGGTAATATCAAAGGGAGTGGTGGTCACGCCGTCAAAAACGGAACCGGCAAGATGAAACCCCTCCAGTTCAATACGGTAACCGCAATAGGCATAATCATTAATTGTTTCGGTTCCTAAATTCAGCATCGTAAGCTCAGGCGTTAGCAAATCTTCTTCTGTTTCCACATGGAGGGTCACATCGTGTCCCTCTTCACATTCTTCATCATCGCCACCGGAGATAAGAATCACATGTCCCCAGTCTAAAGACGCTTCGGAGAGTGTTACGGTAAGACCCAAATCATTATCAAAAGTAGATGAGCCTTCGTGAAGCACATTCACAATCACTGTTTTTTGATCCGCAGTTAAATTTGTATCCGCCACACCGGTAAGCGAAGAACCACTACAAGCTACGTTAAACAAAATGAGAATAACAAAAACATATTTCATAAGATGTCCTATCTAAAACTGGTATGAGGCTCCAAGGCCCACACTCCATTTAATGTCATTCAGTAGACTATTGCTGGTACTCGTCAGCGTCACGGTACTCTTACGTTCTAATTCGTCCATGATAGATACCCGCGTGAGCACGCTTAGGGTTAACTTTTCATTTTTATCCACCACCCAATTGATTTGCGGTTCCAAATACGTTTTAAACGAACCGTTTTTAAACACATCAGACGCTGCAAAAATTTGATTGGAGAACGCTAAAGAAAAATAAATTTTTTCTAAGAAACGAGGCGTCGAAGTGCCCCCTGTTACGTTGATTACTGGTTCGTGCGGGCTATCCCAGCCAAAATTAATACCAGGAGACACAAAGATCGACCACTCTCCTAAATTAAGACCACCCAATAAATCGATACGGGTACCGAGAGAACCACGTCCTAACCCATCGTTTTCATCGCCTGTGGGGATTTCGAAAGCAAGGGAGGCAAATGAGAAAGTTTTTTCGTTATCATGAATAAGAAAACGCCCCCCCACGGCAATATCACCTAAACCCGTTTGGTTCGCTGCAAAATCGTGGCGGATAGTAGTAATAGGGATACCGATAAGAGCGCTGAAACGTTTATGAAAAGCCCATTCCCCGCCCACGGTAAAAGAATGCACTTCACCAATAGAGGCATCGAGCACGGCCAAATCGTACGAAAAAAACGCACGCGATGCCGGTTTTGTTTTTAACCCCTGATATTGCGTAAGACGCGCGCCACTCGAGCCATGCCCCGGATGATGCGCCCATGTTAATGTGGGGAAAAATGCAAAACAAATAACAATTATAAGTAATCGGCCCATAAAAATGTGGAGCATTTAGCACGTTACATGCATATGTAAAGATAATACCTCTCGCTATTTATAAACAAATCCACTAAAGACGCTATGGGCATGAAAACTCAGCAAACATACTGTCCGGTTTCGGGCGAAACCCCAACCGAGGAACTCATCAACACCATCACGCATGGAACGGGTTTTATTTTGGCTATTATCGGCTTGATCGCGCTCACCATCATTGGTGTATTATCCAACCAAGGTCTTATCCTGATGAGTAGCTTGTTTTATGGCATTTCACTGGTAGCGCTCTATGCTTCTTCCACTTTTTATCACCAAGCTAAAAATATCCGGGTGAAACGCATTCTTAAAATTGTGGATCATGCCTTTATTTATGTGCTCATTGCCGGCTCGTACACACCCTTTACCTTAATTGGCTTAAAAGGAAATCTGGGTTGGACCATGTTTGGCATCATGTGGGGCATTGCCTTTTTGGGCGTTATTTTTAAAATTTTTTATACCGGCCGTTTTAAAATTATCTCCACCTTAAGCTATGTGGGAATGGGCTGGATTGCTCTTTTTGCCATAAAACCTCTCTATTATGCCCTTTCGCCTCATGCTTTCACCCTCTTATGGTTGGGGGGCGCAGCTTACACGGTGGGCGCTCTTTTTTACGGGCTTAAAAAAATCCCTTTTAATCACGGTATTTTTCACGTGTTTGTGCTGGCCGGATCGGCCTGTCATTTTGCTTCGATTTATTCTGTTTTGGTCGCCTAAAAAAACCTAAACCAAGTATTGACCTAATCAAAGTGACCATGTTAGGGGGCTTAGTTCAATTTTTGGAGGACTTATGAAGAAAATTAATATTGCCGGTTTTGAAGAAACCATCATCGAACGCACCGATTACCCTGAAGCCAAATTAAAGGAAATTCTGGGTAAAGAAGTGATCACCATTTTAGGTTATGGCCCCCAAGGTCGTGGCCAAAGCTTAAACCTGCGCGACCAGGGATTTAACGTTATTGTGGGCCTCCGCAAAGGCGCCAGCTGGGATAAAGCGGTTTCCGAAGGATGGGTAGAAGGCAAAAACTTGTTCTCCATGGAAGAAGCCACCAAGCGCGGCACTATCATCCAATATCTCTTATCCGATGCTGCTCAAATTACCGCATGGCCCATGGTTCGCGAAAACTTAAAAGACGGCGATTGTCTCTATTTCTCGCACGGCTTTGGTATCGTGTTTAAAGAAGACACCAAAATTGTTCCTCCCAAAAATGTAGACGTAGTTTTATGTGCTCCCAAAGGCAGCGGTTTAACCGTACGTACTCATTACTTAGATGGCCGTGGTATCAATTCATCCTACGCTGTATTCCAAGATGCAACCGGCCGCGCTAAAGAACGTGTTCAGGCTGTAGGTATTGCTATTGGCAGTGGCCACTTGTTTGAAACCACTTTTGAAAAAGAAGTACGCAGCGATCTTACCGGCGAACGCTCGGTGCTCATGGGTTTAATCCAGGGTGCTATTAAAGCACAGTACGATGTACTCCGTGCTCATGGTCATTCGCCCTCTGAAGCGTATAACGAATCCATCGAAGAAGCTTTTCAAAGCTTGTATCCCTTAATTGCCGAAAACGGCATGGACTGGATGTATGCGAACTGTTCCACCACCGCTCAACGCGGTGCTCTGGATTGGGCTCCTAAATACGAAGCGGCCATCAAACCGGTTATTGAAGCTTGTTACAACAGCGTAGAAACCGGCAACGAAGCCCGCATTTCTATTAAAGCCAATTCCGATCCTAACTATCGTGCTGGTTTAAACAAAGAGCTCGAAGCCATTGCCAATCAAGAAATGTGGCAAGCTGGCCGCGTGCTCCGCGAATTCCGCCCCGAACGTGCTTTTAAGAAGAAATAGTTCGCATGAGCTGGCTGCCGTTTGAACCAAAAGTTCCGTCTCCAACAGGATTACCTCCTTTACCGGAGGGCGGTTGGGTGGATTTCTTTAAGATTGCCACCATGATTTTAGTTGGCCTTGGCATGTACTGGCTCTTGTTTAAGAGAAAGAAAAAAGATAATAATCCATAATCATGGAAAACTCCCAAAAACTCCGCGTCCGCTTCGCTCCCAGCCCTACCGGTTATTTGCACGTAGGTGGTGCGCGTACAGCTCTCTATAATTACTTGTTAGCTAAAAAACACGGCGGTGTTTTTATTTTGCGTATTGAGGATACCGATTTGGAGAGAAGTACCCCCGAATCCATCCAGGCCATTATGGACGGCATGAACTGGCTCGATCTCAAATGGGATGAAGGCCCGTTTTATCAAACCAAGCGCTTCGACCTGTATAAGGAATACATTCAAAAATTAGTGGATGCTAAAAAAGCTTACCCCTGCTTTTGCACCCCAGAAGAATTGGATGCCAAAAGAAAAATTGCTCAGGATAATAAGCAAAAGCCCATGTACGACCGTACGTGTTTAAAACTTTCCGATGCTGAAGTAGCAGCTAAAAAAGACGCGGGCCTTAAATACTGCATCCGTTTTAAATCGCCCGATGATGGCGAAACCGTGATTAACGACGTAATTAAAGGACGCGTGGTTGTAGCTAATAAAGAATTGGATGATTTAGTAATCGCGCGCACCGATGGCAGCCCCACCTATAATTTTACCGTGGTAGTGGATGACGTAACCATGGGCATTACGCATGTTATAAGAGGCGATGATCATTTAAACAACACACCCCGTCAGCTGCAAATGTATGAGGCTCTTGGTTTTCCTGTTCCTCTCTTTGCGCACGTACCCATGATTTTGGGTGCTGATAAAAAGCGTTTAAGCAAACGTCACGGGGCTACCTCCGTGATGGCTTATCGTGAAATGGGATATTTGCCGCATGCACTTCTCAATTATTTAGTGCGGCTCGGTTGGTCGTACAAAGATCAGGAAGTCTTCACACGCGAAGAACTGATTGAAAAATTTTCGCTCGAATCGGTATCCGGTTCGGCAGGTGTATTTAACCCCGAAAAATTGTTGTGGCTTAATGGGCTCTATATCCGTGAAGCTAAAGCTGAAGATCTTTTATCAGAAGTAGAATACCAACTCTCGCTTAAAGGCATTACGAGTGTAGACAAAAATTTGCTCCTTCAAACGATTAAAGCCTCTCAGGAAAAAGTAAAAACACTCACCGAAATGGCCGAATTGATCGATTTCTTCTTTATTAAAATTACACCGGACCAGGCGTTATTGGATAAAACCTTTAGCCCGGATGCTAAAAAGGCACTTGGCCTTGTCTCACAAGCCCTGCAAGGGTTAACGGATTGGACGAGTAACGGTATCCATGCCCTTTTTGAGAAGCTCGTGGCCGATACCGGGCTAGGCCTTGGTAAACTAGCCTCTCCTGTCCGTGTGGCTTTAAGCGGTAAAAAAATTAGCCCCGGTATTTACGATATGCTGCGCATTTTAGGACGTGACGAAAGCTTAAAACGTATCACTCCTTATCTTTAAAAGCTATTTTGACGCATTCCGTCATAAAATCCCTGCCCTTTTTTATACGTCGCATAAAAAATAGGCTAAATAAACTATTGATATTACTTATAAATGCTTTATTTTTCACAAAAATGCCACTTTTTGGCCTTGAAAATATTTTGCGGATAAGTACACTCGGCGCACTTATTTGTACAAATAACTTCCTTGTTGTTCACTTAAAAAAACAGGGAAAAACCTTAGCAACATTTTTAAAGATGAGCCGAAAACAAGGGGTCGGTCTAAGCGGTACGTAAGGGGCAGAAATTCAATTTATGATTTCATCAAAAGAATCTATTGGCAGGTTAAAACCCTATATCAACGGCCGGCATACAGGCGAACTTTTTGAAAAAGGCGCTCGTATTATGAAGCTGGATTCTAACGAATCCACCTCTACCCCGTCTCCTCATGTAACCGGTAGTCTCATCGAATTCGTTCAAAAATCTCAGCTTAACTGGTACCCAGATATCAACTCTACCACGCTGATTGAAAAATTATCCAAATACACCGGTCTTCCTACTGAAATGATCCAAACTTTTAATGGATCGGACAATGCTTTAGAAACCATCTGTAAAACTTATTTAACTCATGGCGATGAAGTTGCCCTGTGCATGCCCGCTTACGATCATTTCCGTTTGTATGCCGAATCGTGTGATGCCACGCTTGTTCCTGTTTTTGGGCCATCTCCTTTTGTAACCAAAGTAGATGCCCTCTTAAATGCCATTACCGATAAAACAAAAATTGTTTATATTGTTAACCCCAATAACCCCACAGGCCTCTTGTATAATGAACGTGAAATCAAAAATATTTTAGATAAAGCTAAAGGTCAGGCACTTGTTATTGTAGACGAAGCATATTTCGAATTTTGTAACCATAGCATGGCTCATTTAGTACCGTTTTATTCCAATCTTATTGTTACCCGTTCTTTTTCCAAAGCATTTGGCTTGGCCGGTCTTCGTTGCGGCTATGTATTAACTCAGGCTAATAACTTGGAAGCCATCAACAAAATTCGCGTGGGTAAAAATATCAACTCGCTGGCTCAAGTTGCTGCTAGTGCAGCTTTAGATGACGTTGAACATATGGAACGCTACGTATCCGAAGTAAATAGCGCCCGCTCGTGGCTCTCTGGCAAAATGCGGAACATGGGATTATTTGTTCACGAAACCCCCGCTAACTTTATCTTACTTAAAGTAGCCAACCCTCAAGGTGTTGTAGACTTTTTAGCAAAAAACAACGTCTTCGTCCGCGACCGCAGCATGATCCCGCAATTAAACGGTTTCCTGCGCATCACAATTGGCCACATGTTCATTATGGAACGCTTTTGGAAGGTATTCGAAAAAGTTCCGGCTCATTATCTGTTTGAACAGAAACCGGCTAATATCAATTATAATTGATCGTGCGTTCGTGACTTCGTACGTTCGTACTCTCGTTTTTTTCTCTTTTTTTCTTTAAACAAACCAGTTTGCCTTTTTATTTTTTTCTAAAACGTGCGGCCAACCCTAAAAGCCCTCACCCTTCCACCCAGTACAATTTTTATATGAACTGTGAGGGCGTCATCTTATAGATGGACTCCATGTTTTAGAAAAAAATAAAAAGGCAAACTGGTTTGTTTATCACCGCCGCTTATCCAATAGGACCGGCGTTACGGATTTCTTCAGATACCCCTTCAGCATACTGCTTAAAGTTTTCTCTGAATAATCCAGCCAAGTGCTTGGCTTTATCGTCGTAAGCAGCTTTATCAGCCCATGTGTTACGAGGATTTAAAATAGAAGTATCAGCTACACCAGGACATTCGGTGGGAACTTCGAGCCCCATCACAGGATCTTTTACAGTTTTAACATTTTTAAGAGCGCCCGAGAGAGCAGCCTTAACGATAGCGCGCGATACTTTAATAGGAACGCGATTACCAACACCATAAGGTCCACCACTCCAGCCGGTGTTCACCAAATAACATTCCACTTTATTTTGAGCAATTTTTTCGCCCAACAATTTGGCATAAACACCAGGGTGCAAAGTCATGAACGGTCCACCAAAACAGGGGCTAAAAGTAGCTTGAGGTTCTTTTACACCACGTTCAGTACCAGCTACTTTTGCGGTATAGCCAGAAAGGAAGTGGTACATAGCCTGAGCCGAAGTAAGTTTAGCTACAGGAGGTAAAACACCAAAAGCATCGGCAGTAAGCATGATGATGGTTTTGGGAATTCCACCACGGCCACTAGGAACGGCGTTAGGAATAAAATTAATAGGATACGAAGCGCGGGTGTTTTCAGCCAAGGTCGCATCATCTAAATCAATTTTACGGGTGTTTTTATCCATCACCACGTTTTCCAAAATAGTTCCAAAGCGTTCTACGCAATCATAAATTTCGGGTTCAGCTTCTCTGTTAAGCTTGATGGCTTTTGCATAACAACCGCCTTCAAAGTTAAACACACCTTCATCGCTCCAGCCGTGTTCATCATCACCAATTAAAGCACGATCAGGATCGGCCGAGAGAGTGGTTTTACCGGTACCCGATAAACCAAAGAAAACGGCTGTATCACCATCGCGACCAATATTGGCCGAGCAGTGCATGGACAACACACCTTTAAGAGGCAAGATGTAGTTGAGAAGAGCAAAAACTGATTTTTTACATTCACCGGCATAGCTGGTACCGCCGATGATAATACGCTTTTTGCCAAAGTGAGGAATAATGAAAGCTTCCGAATTGGTACCGTCACGGGCAGGGTCGGCTTTAAAAGTCGGAGCGTAAATCACGGTATATTCAGGTTTATGATTTTCAAGTTCGGCTTTGTCGTCGATACGCACAAACATGTTGCGAGCAAAAAGATTGTGCCAGGCAAATTCGTTAATAATACGAATGGGCAAACGGTGCGTTTTATCGCAACCACCATAACAATCTTGTACAAAAACTTCTTTTCCCTTGAGGTGCTCTAAAACGCGGGCTTCCAAGGCATCAAATTTAGCGGCATCAAAGGGCTTGTTTACTTTACCCCACCATACATTGGCTTCGGAGCTGGGTTCTTTTACGGTAAATTTATCGTTAGGGGAACGGCCAGTGTATTTGCCGGTTTCGGCCAGTAAGGCACCATCTTCGGTTACCCAAGCTTCGCCTCTTTTGAGGGATTCTTCATATAATTCTGCTGCATTTAAATCCCAATATACCTTTTTAACACCTGTAATACCTTGATCTTCCAGTTTAAAACGCTTGTTTGCCGTACCCATTGCTTTATTCTCCTTAAAATTTTTATAGCCATAAGACTGTAAACACACAGCCCTAGCAAGAAAGCCTAGTGCGCTAACATGCTTTTTTTTAGTTGAAAAGGGGTTTTTTTAGTCACAATTACCGCTTCTAAACCGCCGCTTTTCCAAATCCTTTCATTGATGTCCTGTTTAAAAAAATGTAGTCCCCTTCTGTGCATAAAAAAAGCATCTTTTATTTTGGAATTGCCCTTGCCACGCTTTTAATTCTGGCGGGCTTACCCGCCTATATACGGTATCAATTGGGGTATGGTAACCTGGCCGGCTTTTTTTCGGATGCACTCATTGCATTTATTTTCTTTTATCCGCTTATATCTTTAAAACGTCGGTTTAAGTGGCCTATTTTACTGTTATGGTTTTGTGCAAATGCAGCGGGGTTTGAATTATTTAAAGCCATGCTACGGCTACCATCATGGCCCGACCTGCTGTATTTGGATGACGCTGTTTTTATTAACAACAGTCTTTTTACGCTAAGGCTTGTTACAGAAAATCATCTTTTGCTCTTTGGACTCGGTTTTTTTGCGCTAATCCTCATGCCACAACTGAATACCGTCCGAAAAATCAAACATCATTTAATGATAGTTTGCGCCTCTATTTTTGTACTTCTTGCATGCCATACCTATCTTTTTTCAAAAAACTTCAATTCTAATATTTATGCCCAATACAATCCTTTGCACTGGCTGTTTATTCATCCTCTGGCCAGCAAACAAAACAGTCCGGCCACAATTAGCGAAGATATTCTGCATCGTGATTTAAATGGAACACGCTACTTTAAAAAAGGTAAGGCAAAAAATGTACTTATCATCGCCATGGAGGGTATTCCGGGAAGCTATATTACACAATCCCGACATTTTTTTAACCTGCCTCAACCTCAAAATGAAATGCCCTTGTTAAGTAATTTGTCAAAACAAGCCATGGTGGTTCCCGATTTTGTAGCACACAGCCATCAAACTATCCGTGGATTATATGCCATGCTGTGCTCGGATGTAAGCAAGCTCTCGTGGAGCACACCTAAAGCTACCCAGTTACAAAATGTCCCGCAACAGGCATCGTTATGCCTACCTAACCAACTTAAAAAAAATAGCTATACTACGCACTATCTGCAAGCATCCGGATTATCGTTTATGGGTAAGGATAAGTTCATGCCGCTCATTGGCTTTGACGAAGTACATGGACTGGAATGGTTTGACAGTAACAAATCCGAAAATCGCCAATGGGGAGTTGATGATCAAACTTTTTTTGACGGGGCCCTCACCTATCTGGACACCATAAAAAACTCCAGAAAACCGTGGTTACTGACATTATTAACCGTGGGAACCCATCATCCCTACGAAGTAAGTGATGAGTTTGCCAAAAACTACTGGGATAGAAAACAGGCTTCTATCGCTTTTCTCGACATGGCTATCAGCCATTTTATGGATAATCTAAAAAAGAAGGGATTTTTAGAAAATACTCTGGTTATTCTTACCGCAGACGAATCGCATGGAACAGAGCTTGGCGATTGGTCGAGCAGCTGGGTTCCTTTAATTGTGTTTGCACCAGAGAATACAAAACTGCCCAAGCTTAAAAGTGGCAATTACGGTTTGTTAGATATTACTTTATCGGTGCTCGATTATCTGAAATTGGAAATTTTACCATCGCTTAAGGGCAGAAGCATTTTTAGAAATTATACCAAGCCCAGAATTCTGGTATCTTTTACAGCCGATCGTCTGCGCTGGCTGGATGAAAATGGCCAACGTATTGAATGCACCTATATGGGGAAATGCCAGAAATGTGATAGCCATTCAATTATTGGCCCTTCCTATTGTAGCGGTCAGGAATTTGTAAATTCAAAAATATGGATTGAACAGGCCCAGTGGCTGGATAACAATCTTTCACGACTTACAAACGAAGTATCGTACCAGTTTTCAACCGGCAAAAAACAAATCATCAAAAGAGCCTGGAAAGACCAATGGGCCGACAATTTAACAGGAGCCCTTTATCTTGATTTTCCGGAAAAATCGAAAACGAAAGTACACATTAAATGGACCGTTCACAAAGCGCCTCCCGAGGGGCTGGGCCTGAGCCTGTTTCTTAAACAGGCCGAGCAGGAAATTAATGAAAAAATTCCAAAGCTTGAAACCCTGCACGAAGGAGAATCGGGGGATGTTACATTTGAAATAACCAGCAGGGAAGCACGCAGTTCTTTTTCTTTTCATTTACTGGCAGAGGCTCCGGGAGTTGTTGAGATATCCGATTTTCTGGTTACCGTATCCAAGGACCTGTAAAATAAGCCAGGAGGACTGCATAAAAGATCAAACGTAATTTTGATGTCATTGCAATAATATACAAAAAACTTTAGCTGGCTTTTTGACTTTTGATTTTCTAAAATCAACCCCTATGAATATTCACAAAATATCCTTTTTTCTCATTTTAATCTTTTTATCGTTAAGCGCTAAAGCCGAACCCTTAATGCTTGAAACCATCACCAATCATTACCAGATATTTTTTGAAGGCGGCGACCATGGCACGGCCGATTTTCAGCCCGATGGCGCATTTATTTATTTTCCCGATTCTACCAACCGCGACTACGCCCGCACCTGCACGGCAAGCTACAAATTTGACAAGAAAAAGCAAACTATCCGCATTAAAAAAGATGCCGACCCGTGCGAGTTTTTTTTGGGAACCTATAATGTAACCCGCAAAAACCATAATCTCATTTTATACAACGCCGAAAAAACACTCATGTTTAGAACGCTTAAGCAAATGCCGCGGTAATGATTGCCCAGAATCTAGAAAAAATTAAAAAAGAAATAAAAGAAGCTTGTGCCGCGTGCAGCCGCAACCCGGAAAGCATTACACTCATTGCCGTATCCAAAACAAAACCCATCACTGCTATTTTAGAAGCAAAACAAGCCGGTCAAAACGATTTTGGAGAGAATTACACACACGAATTGATAGAAAAATACCAACCCGATATTCGCTTTCACTTTATAGGCCATCTGCAAAGTCGCAAAGTAAAAGACGTTATAGGCAAAACTGTTTTAATCCACACGCTTGATTCTTTAAAGCTGGCAAAAGAAATTAACAAGCAGGCTGCTAAACTGAATATTGTTCAGGAATGTTTGATTCAGGTGATGGTAGAAGAAGAAAAAACAAAATCGGGCATAAATCCAGATGATCTTCCCATTCTTTTAAAAGAATGCTCGGCTCTCTCCCACATTAAAATTACGGGTCTCATGTGTATCCCGCCGCCAGAACAAGATCCCGAAAAATCACGACCGTATTTTAAAACAATGAAACAACTGGCGGATAAAAACCAGATAAGCGAGCTATCCATGGGCATGAGCCACGATTTTAAAGTAGCGATAGAAGAAGGAGCTACAATGATTCGTGTAGGTACGGCTATTTTTGGGAAGCGTAATTAAGAAATAAACCGACCATAAAAACCCTGCATCTCTTTCATATCAGCTTCAATATTGCCTGATGTATAAAACAGCGGGCCAAAGCCACCCACTTTTTGCTTATAGTTTACAAAGGCTGCGCAAATAGGAACGCCGGCACCATGCGCAATATAATAAAAACCCGTTTTCCATTTTTCTACGGCTTGGCGAGTACCCTCGGGAGGAATCATTACAATTAATTTACTATATTTTTTGAACGAGGCTACGGTTTGCTCAACCAAATTTAATTTTTTGCTGCGATCAACAGGAATACCACCCAGCCATTTAAAAAAACCACCAAAAGGCCAGCGGAACATTTCTATCTTGCCCATCCATTTCACTTCAATGCCCGATACAAAGGCGATGGCCAATGCAAAAGGGAAATCCCAATTTGATTTGTGAGGCGCGGCTATCAAAACGTATTGATCAAGAATTGGAGGTTTCCCCTCAGTTTTCCAACCGGCAATTTTTAAAAAAAGCCAACCGATTGCATATAAACAATGGCGAATAATGGGTGTGGTATAAATTGTTTTGTTCATAAAATATCCAGCGCCGGTTTATTGGTTATGGCGGGAAATAACAATTGTTTTCTTTAAGAAGCCGACTATATTACGAGCCATGAAATTAGGCATCATTGGATTAGGAAACATGGCCGAGGCCATTCTTTCGGGCATCACCACCAAAACAAAATCGAAAAAAGCTCTTTTTAAAGGGAGTGATATTATTGGTTTTGATGTAGACCAAACCAAAGCTAAAAAATTAAAGAAAAAATATAAGATTACACTCGCTTCTCAGATAACCGATGTTTTTAAAGGAACTGCTGCTGTTCTTATTGCTGTAAAACCACAGAATTTGGATGAATTGTCTGCAGCAGTACGTTCCTCTGTAACTCCCAAACACCTTATCCTCTCTATTTTAGCGGGTAAAACGACTGGCGCTTTTGAGACTCATTTTGGCGGCCATTGCCGCGTGGTGCGCCTCATGCCCAATACCCCGGCTTTAATTGGCTTGGGTGCCACAGCCTTTTATGCCAACCACAACTGCAAGCCCGCCGACAAACAAATAACGAAAAAGATTTTTGCATCGGTAGGCGATGTGCTGGAAGTAAAAGACGAGAATTTGCTCGATGCCGTCACCGGCCTTTCGGGCAGTGGCCCTGCTTATGTTTATAGTTTTATCGATGCGCTGATTAGCGGAGGTATCGAAGCCGGGCTTAGTCCTGATACAGCAAAGAATTTGGCCATAAAAACAATACAAGGAGCTACCGAACTTTTTATTCGTTCTAAAGACACGGCCGAAAACCTCATTGCCAAAGTAGCCTCCAAAGGGGGCACCACCGAAGCCGGCCTGGCAAAACTGGCCGAAAAAGGGTTTAAAGAAACAGTTGTGGCCTGCGTTAAACGGGCTACCCAACGCGCCAAGGAGTTACGCTAATGCCCATTTTAGGAAATCTACTCATCGCTCTAGCCAAAGTCTTAAGCATGCTCATCAACATGTACACCTTTGTTATTGTGGGTGCCATTATCATCAGCTGGGTGCGCCCCGATCCCTATAACCCTATTGTGCGCTTTTTATATGGTGCTACCCAGCCCGTATTTTCCAAACTCCGCCGCGTTTTACCCCGCTTTTTCTACAGTAGCGGCATCGATTTTACCCCTATGCTTGTTGTCATAACACTGGTTTTCATCGATACCTTCATTTCCGGTAGTTTGATGGATATTGGCATCAAACTTAAATATGGTAACCAGCCTTAGGGGAATCGACTCCCCACAGATTTACAACCCAATGTTTTTCCTTGCGGTTTTACCAAACTAACCGTACAATTTTAATCTCTTACGAAAAATTTTCCGTTAGAATATAACCATTTTTCGATAAGAAACTTGTGCCATTTAGCGGGATTATTTCTGTTGGGAGGCTTGTGGTTGAGCGTATCGATAAATTAAGGGAAACCGATTATCTGCGTGTGGACGCCTCTGCCGAGTCTCAAAAAGACCGGGAACAGGAAGATGGTGGCCAACAGGATAATTTTCAGGGTTTAAGCGATAAAACCGACTGGAAGCTCTTGCTTGATAAAAGCAAACTATGGAAAAAAAATATCCAAATCCCGGTGGATGATATTGAGGTCATTTATTACCGGAAGGTCAATTTAAAAACCGATCCTTCCCTCTTAAGAATTGATTTAACGCTTAAAAATGGAGAAAAAATTGCTCCGGCGTTTTTGGCTATTTCGCGAATGGCCGCACTACAAATAAAAGATTTAAAAAGTGGCGACCCCTTAAAGGTGGCCAATTTAACGCGAGACAACATTTTACAGGTTACCATCCCTTTAAACCCAGCTCTGTTTAAAGACGAGGCTAAACCTGTTGACGATAAAAAAGAAACTACCGATGGCGAGATAACCGTTACCCAGCATGTGGTAAACGTAAATAAAATTGTTGGAAATAAAGGGCCTAACAAAAGCCCTGAAATGCTCATCATTTATGGTCTTATTGCCTTGGTGGTGGTGCTTGTTATTGGTGTGATTTTATTTTTCTTTTAGATAACCAGCCCCAACGGGGCGTTGACGGGGAGACTCCATCCGGCTCACAAATTTGTCTCTGTGGGATTGCCGATGGAGGGGGCTACGTAAGCCCCTACAATAGATATGGCTTTTGAACCTAAACCATTTGGCAAATATTTCTTGATGGAGCGCATCGCCGTTGGCGGCATGGCCGAAATTTACAAGGCCAAAACCTTTGGCGTAGACGGTTTTGAAAAGCTGCTCGCTATCAAAAAAATTCTCCCCAATTATTCCGCCGATAAAGAATTTATTGCCATGCTCACCGACGAAGCCAAGCTTGTTGTTAAGCTTTCGCATACCAACATCGTGCAAATTTACGATTTGGGCAAGGTGGGTGACGATTATTACATTTCCATGGAATATATTGATGGTGTGAATTTACGCGAAGTTATTAATCGTTCTAAAGAACTTAACCAATCAATCCCTCTACCTCTCGCTTTGTTTATGGCTTCCGAAATAGCCAGCGGGCTTGATTACGCCCACAGCAAACGTGACGACCATGGTCAGCCTCTTGAAATTGTACACCGGGATATTTCACCTCAAAATATTTTAATTTCTTTTGAAGGTGAAACCAAAATTGTGGACTTTGGTATTGCCAAAGCGGCCATGAATGTATCTCACACCACAGCCGGTATATTAAAAGGCAAGGTTACCTATATGTCTCCTGAGCAGGCTTCGGGTAATTCTATTGACGGCAGAACCGATATTTATTCCACCGGCATCTTGTTGTACGAAATGATTACAGGCGAGCGCCTTTTTACTGGAGAAAGTCAGTTTGATATTTTGGCCAAAATTAGAGACTCTGTTTTTTCCGATGAAAATTTAAATTCTAAAATCCCCAAGGAAGTGCGCCCGTTGCTTATTAAAGCTTTGGCCAAAAACCCCGAAAACCGTTTTGAGAGCGCTGGTGATTTGCAAATTGCTTTAACCAAATTACTTTATTCTAAATACGACGATTTTTCTCCCAAGCAGTTGGGTAGCTTTATTCAAAAAACATTTCAAACCGAACTTAAAATTCGCAAGCAGCAAACCAAAATAGATCGTGAAACTGAAAATCAAACACGCTCCATGCTGATAAATAAAATGAAAAGCCAGGAAGAAATTTTGGCTCATAACGAAAGCGTGGAATTGCCTATTTTACAAGATACCACCAAACCCGAAAGCGATATTAAGCCCGAAGATTTAGATCATGGCGACGGGATCATGCCCATTAAAGAAAACACCTCCACCGATGCCCACATTCAAAACTCGTCTTCTTCTGCCATTCGTTTAGTATTGTGGATGGTGGTCTTTATTGTTTTAGGCGGGCTACTTTCATATTTTTTCTATCTAAGAAACAAAACCCCGGTTGTAGAAAAGCCTCCTGTTGTAGAAGAGCCACCTCTTGTTGTAGAAGAACCTCCACTACCTCCAGTCACTCCTCCACCTGTTGATGAAACACCCCCTGCTCCTGTTTTAGTGGATATTAAAATAGCCTCTACCCCACCAGGGGCCATGATTATGGTAGATAATGCCGATACCGGGCTTAAAACACCGGCACAGCTCAACGATATTCCTGAAGGAAAAACTTTTACGCTAAAACTAGTGTTACCCCAATACCTACCCATTGAACAGGCCATCACAGCAGCCAGCAGTTTAAAACCCTATACTTTTATTTTTATTCCCGACCCACAGTTTGTAGAGGCAACGCTCACAATCAGTACCAATGTTGATGGAGCAAGTGTTACCATTAACGATAAAAAACAGGAAAATCTTAGTGGTATTACATTAAAACCGGGCACCTATATTATTCAGGTTTCAAAAAATGGCTATTTGCCACAATCAAACACACTCACCATTGCTGGAGGAGAAGTAAAAACACTCAGTTTTACTTTGGACAAAAAGCCAGAACCTGTGACTCCGCCTCCAACACCTAAGCCCACACCCAATAAACCCCCTGTCACTCCCTCTCCCGATACCGTTGTGGAAAAAAGTGGTAGCGGCAAATTGCGTGTGGATTCCAACCCACGCGGAGGTGCTGTCACAATTGATGGGCGCAAAGCTGGTGTGACACCTGTTATCACCACCAATTTGGCAGCCGGCACAAGCCATACTATTGTTATTACCATGCCTGGCTATAGAACCTGGACAAAAACCATTACCATGGGAGCTAAAGGACTTGAAATTACAGCTCCGTTACAAAGGGAATAATATGTCGGATACAGAAAACGAAATTGGCAATAAAACCGAAATTTTATCGGCAGAAGATTTTAAAGATGTTGTTTCTTTACGTAAATGCATGTTGGTTGTTATTGATGGCCCAAGTCCCAAAGTAAAACACGAACTAGGTAAAAAGAAAGAACTCACCATCGGTAAAAAAAGCGATAACGATATTGTGATTAACGATAAAACCGTGTCGCGCAACCACATGAAAATTGAGGCCACATCCGATTCGTATCTGTTGCGCGATTTAGGATCCACCAACGGTACTTTTATTAATGGCATGAAGGTAAAAGAAGCCTTTTTGTCGCCGGGCGATGTGATTACTATTGGCGGCACTAAAATTGAATACCAGGCATTTAACGAAAAAGTACAAATGGAGCCGTCCAAAAATAATGAGTTTGGCTCTATGGTGGGTAAAAGTTTAAAAATGCGCCAGATTTTTGGTATTTTAGAACGTATCTCGCCCACCATGGCTACCGTCATCATTCAGGGTGAAACTGGTACCGGAAAAGAACTGGTAGCTCGTGCCATTCATGAAAACTCCGTAAGAAAAGACAAACCTTTTATTGTGTTTGATTGCTCGGCCGTAGCTCCCAATTTAATTGAATCGGAACTCTTTGGACACATGAAAGGATCGTTCACTGGTGCTTTAAAAGATAGAAAAGGTGCTTTTGAATCGGCTAATGGCGGCACCATATTTTTGGACGAAATTGGCGAGTTAACGCTCGATTTACAACCCAAACTTTTACGGGCGCTAGAACAACGCGAAATTAAACGCGTAGGCTCTACACAGTCCATCCAACTGGATGTCCGTGTGTTGTGCGCAACCAATCGTGATTTAAAAGAAGAAGTAAAAAAAGGAACTTTTCGTGAAGATCTGTACTACCGCTTTTCGGTGGTTAAGATCCAACTCCCTCCATTACGTGAACGCACTGATGATATTCCACTTATTGTAGAACGTGTACTCTCTAATGCGCGCTACAACAAAAAGCCGGATGGGTCATTTTATGCCAGCAAAGTAGAAGATGATGCGCTTAAAATTTTACAACGCTATCCTTGGCCCGGCAACGTGCGCGAACTGAACAATATTTTGGAACGTGCTGTATCGTTTGCTAATAACGGTGTTATTGATGGCAACACCCTGCAGTTTATTTTTAGCGAAATTCAAGGTGCTGGTGAGGTAAAATCATCCGCAAAAGACTTGGTTGATAACTCACTGCCGTTTAAAGAAGCCAAACAAAAGATTGTAGAAGTGTTTGAAAAAGATTATTTAGAAGATCTTTTGAAACGCAATAAAAACAATGTTTCTAAAGCCAGCCGCGAAGCCCAGATTGACCGCAAGCATCTGCGTAATCTTCTCATTAAATACGGAATTATCGATTCGTCGGTGGGAGAAGATGATGATGAGTAAGAAGAAGTGGATAGTGGATGGTTTATGGTGGATGGAAATAGTATTTCCCTCTTTACTATTAACTATCCACTATCCACCATTCACTTCTTCTTCATATTAAACTTAAAAGGCGAGAGAGTGGCTTTGTTAGCCGGTGAGGTAGGGATTTTCTTGGGTTTTAACGCTTCTTCTTTATCTTGAGCAAGCGAACGTTTTATAGCAATCACCAGCGACCTAGCGCGGTTGGCAAAACGGTCTTTGCCGGTTTCATCTTTTAAAATAGCGTTTCTAAAATCTTCGGCAGCCTTGCGATAACTTTTGCGGCGCAAATACAATTCACCACGATTAACCATAGCGTTGATATTATCGGGCTCTATCCGCAACGCTTCGGTGTATTGATAAATGGCATCCACAAACAATTCCAGTTTTTGATATGCACCGGCCAAAGCCAAATGGTGAAACGAATTTTTGTGGTCTAAAAAAGTTAGAGCTTCAAAAATTCGGCGGGCGTCTTTGTAACGGCCATGGCGCAGTTTAACAAAACCAATTTCGGCAATCTGTTTTATTTTTTTGGGATGCAACCTTGTTAATTCGGCAAAACTAATTTTACGGGCAGCAAAAGCGTGCAGTAATTCGGTAATAAACTTTTTACGAACGGGATCGGGCGAAATAAGACGATTTTCGCCTTTTTTATTGTCCTTCTTTTTGGTGGACGCAATATTTTCCAATTCCTTTTCCATACCCAAATTACCCCACACTACTAACGCATAGCCAAGTTACGAGCCAAATTATCTAACAAGTCGGCATGTTCTTTGGTAACAGCTCCCACAAACTGATACAAATTATTTACCTGATCTTGAGCCTGGTTGTAAATACCCGTCCACATTTCCATCATGGCACTTACCTGCCCGGCCTGGGCCTGGGCTTCTTCAACCGTCACATCACCACTTTTAACACCTTCGCTAAAAAGGTTGGTTAAAAAATCTTGGTACTTGGCAATTTCTTGCATGGCAATGCCCTGAATATTTTGAAAGGTATCGGCTTGATCTAACACCGATTCATAAAAAGTACCCTGCAGCCCCAAATCTTCTACAACATCGTGACCTGCATGATCGCTCCACACATTTTCCAAATCTTCCCCTTCTTCAGTAGTCTCGCGCGCTTTGGCAATAGCATCAAAAACAGATTGAGCTGTAGTCTCGGGATCACCATCGGTATCGGCTGCCAAAGCCATTAGTTCGGGAGAATCGTTAATAAGTTTTTCTAAAAGCTGGGCCAACTCTGGACTCATATAATCGTCCATGGCGGCAAATAAATCATCGGCATCGCCACGATTTACATCAGGGCCAATTTGCCCATAAGCCGACTGATAAGTATCGGGCGAAATAAGCTGCCACAATTTAAGCATGGTCAAATTGAGGTAGGCATTTTTCAACTCATCGGGGATATCAACATCGCTATTATTGTCGATACCCGCCATAATAACGTCAATATCGGCTTCGCTTACCCCGCTTTGCGCCAAATAAGTTTCTAGCTGGTGGATTGTCTCAAGATCGGATGTGCTGTAAGTAATAGGTGATGACATAAAATTCCTGTTTTATTGTTTTAAACCCTTCACCAAAACACGGGCTCGGTTAGCCCATGGATTTTTCCCATTTTTATCTAAATTGATGGCTGCATTTAAATCGGCCAAAGCTTGTACTTTATTGTTTAAGTGCAAATAACATTCGCCACGGTTTACCAGTGTGGAAATGTCGTTTTCTTTAGCTACTAACGCCATATTGTATTTCTCTACTGCACTCTCAAAATTTTTCTGTTTTTGATAAACAGCACCTAACGCACGGTGATGATAGGCTGTTTTATGATCAATCACACACAAACCCTTAAAAATAGCTTCGGCTCTCTTTAAATGACCCAGTTTAAATTCCATGGTGGCAATTTTAGCCATTTCATTAATATAACGGCGGGGCAGTTGCTTTACCTCTACCCAGCTTAACTCGCCTGTAAAAAACTGTTTAAGCTTTTCAATATCTTGTTTACGCTTGGCGAGTGGAGTTTGACCAACCACTTCGGCAATCTTCTTTTTAAGATCGGGCTTTTTATCTAAAAAAGACGGTAATTTAACCCCTACACGCTTCTGCATGATTCCCTCATTATTAGTACTTAAGGATATCATTTATCGTTACCTCAGCCAATAAACAAAAAAGGGCGGCTAACCCGCCGCCCTTTTGTAATAATTTCAAAAACTACCCTTATGACGCAATATAGCTATTGAGCCGTTCCAAAGTGTTTTGCGAACTTTCGTTGGTAGCGGCCTGGGTTTGAATCATGTTCTGCATCATGTCCTGAATGGTTTTTACAATGTTGGTAAGCGTTTGCATGGCATTGCGCAAGTTTTCCACTTTGGTTTGCGCTTGAAACACATCATATTGATAACCATCGGCAAGAGGATCATCAGGAAAATTTGCAGTAATGTCTTCCAATTCTCTGGACACATCATCAAACGCACCCACCACGGCATCGGTCATGTCACGCACGCGGGTTTGAAAACCTAAAATTAAAAGATTCATTACGGCCGCGGGAGACGAATAGGCGGTTAACGCGTAATGAATGAGATCGGTCAAGTCATCTACATCTAGCAAACTAAATACGGTTTCTCCCTCTTCAGGAGAAGGATAAGGGCCTAAAGTACCACCGCTATCTTTGTAGCTATTAATAAAATCTTCAACTTGAGATTCTAAACTAGCAGGGTCAAAACTAAACTCTGTACCCAACCAGTTTAAAAATTCTGTGCCCATGGCTTCCATGTTAGGGTTTTGTGTCATCCAGTACTGCATAGCCACCGCAATTTGTTCGGCATCTTCCTCACTAATATCTTCAGGAAAAGTGGAATCGTAGGCTACCACGGCATCAGGCAAACTTCCGCTAAAGTGAACAATGGCATTAAACAAATCCACTAAATCGTAACCTTCGGGAGCATCTCCGGCCGTAAAAGCCGCTTCCATAGCACTTAAATCGCCACCAAAAACTTCGTTGTAAATCTGGTAGAGTTCTTCGTTTGTGGTGTTACCGGGAATAATGACGTCTGACATATAATCTCCTTAAAGCCTGTTTAAAGTTAGACAGGTCTCTACAGGGTATAAAGCAACCTCCATGCCAAATTGCGCCCAAAGACAATAAATAATATATAATAATTTCAAATACTTATAAGCATGAAACCGGAAGGAGGTCAAAGCGAGGGAGGGCCAAAACCCTCGAAAACATTGAAAAAGAGGAGCCTGCACCCCAGGCTTATAGCCCTTAGGGGCTATTATGGGCTAACAGTTTGGCCAGCATATCAATGGAGGTGATCATGGTTTTCATCACCACATCCATTTGAGATACCAAAACCAAAAGTGATACATATATCATAAGAGGCCCTACAAATCCTTTTACGGCAAAACCTAACTCAAACACGTTAATTTGCGGGGCCATTTTATTGGCAATCCCCAACACCACATCTACCAGTAAAATGGCAATAAGCACGGGTGCCGATAATTGAATGGCAATAATCAAAACGTTGGCCGAAAGTTTAATAAAAAATTCCAAAAATGGAGAAAATCCCGGTGCTATTTGCGGCAAGGTTAAAAGAGGTAATATTTTATAGGCCGAAAAAAATGCCTCAAAAAAATACCGATGACCACCAATGGATAAAAAGAAAGCCACCGCTAACCAGTAATTAAACAAACCAAAAATAGATACCTGGCCCAGTTGCGGCATAAAAAGCATGGCATTGGCCGTACCACGCTGCATATCCACAATACGTCCTGCACCTTCCAAGGCATAAAAAGTCATCATGGTCACAAAACCAATAGTCATCCCAAAAAAAATCTCTTTAAAAAAAAGTGCAAATAAAATGGCTTTATCGTCGGGGAACTGTGTTTTTAGTGAAGGGTATAAAACCACAAATAAATAGGTAGCCATTAAAGCAGCCGTAGCCAGGCGCGAACGGGCGGGCACTAGTTTTCCTCCCATAAAAGGAATAAGCAGCAATACCACCAAAATACGGGTAAGCAGCAACGCCCAGGTAATAAAGGCTGCAAAATAATCAACATTAATTCCAAAAATTTTTTCTAGTACCGACATGATCAAGGCAAAGAGTTTGTTAATGAATATACGTTGGAAATGTTTCTAGCAAAGTTTTGGTAAATGAAATCATGTAGGCCATGCCCAAGGGCCCCAAAAGCGCCAATACCACAATAACTGTTGCCATTTTAGGAACAAAAGTAAGAGTTTGCTCCTGAATTTGCGTAGTAGCCTGCACCAAACTAACAAGTAGCCCCACCACCATGGCAGCCAACACAGGAGGCGCCGAAAGCAAGAGCACCAAATAAAGCGACTGTTTACTAATAGCAATTGTATACGATTCCATATTAGTTCACATACCCCATCACAAGCCCCTGCGTGATAAGATACCATCCATCTACCAGTACAAACAAGAGTAGTTTAAACGGAAGCGAAATGGTCACAGGCGACACCATGAACATACCCATAGCGAGGAGAATATTGGATACCACCATATCGATTACTAAAAAGGGTAAAAACAAAATAAAACCAATTTGAAAGGCCTCGGCAAGCTCAGTAATCATAAAGGCCGGAACCAGTACAATAAAATCGTTTTCCCCAATTTCGGCAATGGATGTGCTGGTACTGTTAGCGCGCAATTTTTTAGCCATGTTAAAAAAGAGGCTTCTGTCTTTGGTAGAAGCATGCTTGGTTAAAAAAGCGCGCATGGGTTCTTTACCCTTATCAAATGCTTGCTTTAAAACATCAATTGAAGCCATCGACATAATGGGTTGATTACTGCCCGTATCATGAATGGTACTTTTTACATTGTCGTAAATATCGGCACCAACCGGGATCATTACATAAATAGTAAGAATGAGTGCTAGTCCCGTAATAATTTGATTAGGAGGAATTTGTTGCGTACCCAAAGCCGTACGGATGAGCGAAAAAACAACGGTGATTTTAACAAAGGAAGTCATCATCATCACCAAAAAAGGTGCCAGTGACAAGATAACTAAAAAGATGAGGATCACTACAGGCTGCGCAATGGGCTGACCTGCCGGTGCTAACTGCGCCATAAAAGGAACAAAACTCATCATGAACATCCCCCTTACTTGAGGTCGTCGTCGTTTAAATCAAAAATTTTAGTAACATTGTGATCGGTAGCAGCAATAAGCGCTTTCTTTTTTCCTACTTCAATCACATACAAAGCCTTGCGGGCTTCTAAACCCGTGCGCGATAAAATTTTAACCGGCACATTTTGCTTAATGTTTTGGGCAAAGTTAAGTTTGGGAAGCAAAAAACGAATAAACACAAAGGCCAATGCCAAAATAAAAGCCAAAGCCAAGAGTGTTTTAACAAGTAGCCACCCAAACGACATTTCGGTTGTAGCGGCAGCAGAATCAATTTGTGCTAAAAAATATATCATGGAGTAAAAAATATCACCGACAATTATTTAATAATTTGTTTAATCTGCAATCCCATTTTACCGTCTATTAACACCAAATCACCGCGAGCTACTAATTTACCATTAGCAACAAGATCAATTTGTTCTTGAGGTAATTTTTTTAGTTCAAAAAGCTCGCCCTGTTTAAGAGATAAAATTTCTTTTAAGGTAATTGTTTTTTTACCCAATACTGCCACTACCTGTACGGGCATATCCAAAGCCACTTGTTCGTTATCGGCAGGGCTTACTTGAGATGCAGGAGGCGCACTTGGCTTGGGACGTTCTACAATTTGTGTTTTACCCGTTACCGGATCAGCTGTTTTAGGCTGACTGGCAGGAGGAGTTATGGGAGCACGTTGTTGTGTAACCGGTGGCTTGGGAGCCGCAGCTTTAGCAGGTGCCGCTTTCCCAGGCTCTAAACCCAGCTCTGCCATTAATTCTTCATCAAAAGGATCTTTATTTGCCACGCTCACTCCTCTTTAGATAACATCGAACCCAATTTTACCTGATAATCGGACGTATGATCTGCTTCAACAAAAGCCTCAAAACCGGCTCCACGTCCATCACCAAAACGCAGTTTAATAGTTCCTTTTACTTTTCCATCCATCAAACTTGCATCAGTTTCATCAAATAAAACAACATCACCACGGTCTAAAATGTTTAAATCTTGAGGGTGTAACAAAACATGCCCCAACTCACCCCACAACACCGTTCTTAAATTATCAAAATCTTTTAGACGTTGCGTTTGATAGCGCATATTTTCGTTAGCTGCAAAAATATCGCTACGTCCTTTCATTTCAAACAAAAGCGACAACGGAATATGAACAGCAATAATTCCCGACACGTTGTTTACAGCAGCCAAAAATCGCAGAACATAAAAACGTTCGGTAGACACATAAAGTACTTCCGACTTAAAACGCCGCGTTTCAAGCGATTCTAAAATAAAACGATGTGAAGGACTAGCCGTAACACCATTGAGCGCTTTTAACACCTTGGCTGCCACAAATTCGAGAACGCCCTCTTCTAATGCAGTCAACTCGCCCGGAACCTCAGGAACTTCACCGCCACCACCCAGTGCTTTGTCGATAATAGCTGTTGTTAAGTCTAAATCGGAGGTGATGATAAGCTTTTTGGTATAGGGAGTCAAGGAAACGGCAGCCACAACACACTTGCCAGCAATTTTTGCGTTTAAATTATCGAGTGCAATTTCTTCCATATTTTCAAAATTAATTGAAAATGCATCACCAAAATATTTTTTAAGAGAACGCCCCAGCTGATCTAGGAGGGCAGAATCGGCAAACGACACTGGAAAATATTTGGCCATAAACGAAACCACTTCGCATTCTGCACGCGTGAATCGGGGTAATTTATCAAATGGAAATGTTTCAACTTGGGCCTTGAGCGCCATGGGTTGAGAGTGTATATCAGGAACTGTGAGTTCTCAAGAAAAATAGGCTTAAAAGGCCCTTATTACCCCTGTTACAACAACTGCCTTTATGGAAAGAAATGAATCCCCCTTTATAGCCTTTAGCCATCCCGATTTTCGCTATTACTCGGCAGCACGTTTTTTGGCTTTAGCTTCACACCAAATGCTGGCTGTTGCCATGGCGCAATATCTTTACCAAGTCACCAAAAACCCTCTCCACTTAGGTTGGCTTGGACTTTCTCTCTTTTTACCTAAATTTATTTTTACGGTTCCTGCAGGCCACTTGGCCGACATTTATGACCGTAGATTGCTCATTTTACTCTCTCGCCTGGCTCAGTTTTTTGTGATGGTGTTGATGACCGCTTTATATTTTACCGGCAAACTCCCCATCATGCTAGTATACCCTCTTCTCTTTATATTGGGAGCGGCATATGCTTTTGATGGGCCTGCTAGTTTTTCATTTTTACCCGATATGATTCCCAAAAATCATTTTGGAAATGCTGTTGCCTGGAATTCTTCTAACATGCAGCTTGCGTTTATTGCAGGCCCTGCTTTAGCAGGCTTTATTTACGCTTTTTCCTCCAGTCCACGTGAAGTTCTCATTATTGTGACTGCTATGCGCTTTCTCTCGTATTTACTCATAAACCCTATTGCCAAACGCCCAACCCCGCTACGCAAAGAAGTGCATAGCTGGCATGAATTACTTGCCGGCGTGAGATTTGTATTTCATAAAAAAATTATCTTGGGGACTATCTCTTTAGATCTTTTTGCCGTTCTTTTTGGAGGAGCCGTAGCGTTATTACCCGTATATGCGAACGATATTTTACATGTCGGAGCCAAAGGCTTAGGAATTTTACGCGCTTCTCCGTCTGTGGGCGCGGCTCTCATGGCTATCTATTTAGCTCATTATCCCATCAAAAATAAAACCGGCCTTACCATGCTAAAGGCTGTATTTATTTTTGGGGTCTTTACAGTTGTGTTTGGTTTATCCAAAAATTTCTTCCTGTCGCTTTCAGCTCTTTTTATTTTAGGAGCAGCCGATATGATTAGTGTAGTTATCCGCGGAATTATGGTGCAAATGGAAACTCCAGAAGAAATGCGCGGACGCGTGAGCGCTGTTAATTTGGTGTTTATTGGTGCCTCTAACGAATTGGGTGAGTTTGAATCGGGAGCCGTTGCTAGTCTTATAGGTACTGTTCCTACGGTGGTTCTGGGAGGATTTGCCACCATGGGCATTGTTTGGGCCTGGTCTCGTTTTTTCCCAGAACTTAAAACTTACGAAAGAATACAATGACTTGTTCTTCCTGTTTAAAATCTAATTTAAAACAAAGCTACACCTGTAGCTTGTGCCACCATATATTATGCAAAAACTGCACGCAGTTTTTAGACAATACTTCTTTTTCCTTTTTAGAAATTATTCCCGACAATTTAAAACACAGCACTTATTGCGGATCTTGTTACGATAGCACAGTGGCACCGGCTCAAGAAACTTATAATATTACTCTTAAAAAGGCAGAAAATCTTTTTCTATTTGATAAAGGTGATAAACAAGTACCCCTCATCAAACGCTCTAACGGTAAAATTACTATTGAAAATTGCGAAGACAAACAAAACGCGGTTTTAAAACTAGCTTTTTTAGCAGCACAAAAAAAATTTAATGCTGTTGTAGATATAGAACGCTTTACCAAAAAATTAAACAAAAGCGGCTATCAAACCACTCTCTATGGCATCACAGGCTATCCCGCCATGATTGATGAATCAAGGCTTCCCCATTCATAGTGTTCTTTTTTTAAAAAAGAGAAGAGTAAGAAACAAAGTCCAGGAAATTCCCAAAAAAACCCCGCTTAATACATCGCTTAAATAATGAACTCCCAAATAAAGACGCGAAAAAGAAACTAAACCCATTAAAATAAAAGCCATAACAAATAAAACAACACGCGAGCTTGTATTTTGAACATGTCGAGAGGCAAGAAGCGCAAGCGCTAAAAAAAGAGCGGTTGTGGTTAGCGCATGGCCGCTGGGATAAGAAAAATTAACTACTTCTACCAAGTGAGGCACCGAGGGCCGTTCTCGACCTACCATTAATTTTAAAAAACGTGATAACAAACCCGCTCCACTCACAGCGACAACCAAAAACAGGGCTTCCGTTTCACGTTTTACAAGCCACAAAAAAATAAAAGAAACCGTACAAAGTACAACTTCAATGGTAACAGAGCCCAAAGCCGTGATATCAACCATAGGTCCATTCCATGAATCACGTCTTAATGAAACCAAATAATTGATAAACACTTCGTCCCAGTCTCTAAGCCAGGTACCGTTTTTAAGTTGCCAGGTAATAATAATAAAAAAACCAAGTGCTAAAAAAACAAGAGATAAAAGTGAAAAAAAACGCAAGGTAGCGGGGGTGAAGTTTTTAAAAGATGAGAGTAAAGGAAAACGCATGTTACATGATTTCAAATTTACCGAGCTTAATTCCCTTTTCTTGGAGTTTAAAAAATATTTTGGCCTTATTTAAAATAAAAAGTCCTTTTACCGTTAAATTAGGGCAAATAAAGGTTACATCTACACCGTCATCGCCTTGAGCAAATTTCATTTTTAGTCCATAAAACACATCATCCTTTAAAACAATTTCCACTTCCTTGTTACCATCACTATAGGTGGCAATTACTACTTGGTGTACAATTTCACTAATCTCCTCATCCTTTAAAAAATTACGTGTATTCTTTCCCGCCCCAAATTTAAATTCAGCCTTTTGAACCTTTTGTTTTTGACCAATCCAGGTTCCCTTTTCATCATTCGACATCAACTGTTCTTGGCCACCTTTGTTATTATCTTTATCTCCCGAAAATTCTTTCTGCTGCCCTCCGCCACCACTACCGCCACTACCAGAGCCCTGTGAAAAAGAAGAGCTCTCCTGGTCATCGCTTTGGCCATGGTGTGACGTATGTGACTCCACTCTTTTATGCGTTTCACCGTCAGCATTTTTCTTTTGCGAGGCTTGGCGAGCATCTTTTTTAGCGTCTTTTCTATTATCTTCCTTTTTATCAAGCTCATGCTGGTCTTGCTTGGCGTTTTCTTCTTTTTTACGTTGGGTTTCTAAAATTTTATTTAAAAGATTTTCCTGATTTTTTTGTACAAATTTTTCAGTTTGCTGCTTTTCAAAAATCTCACGGGATTTCGACTGGCTTTCAAGACGCGTTTTAAAATCACGACCAGCCCGCTCCAGCGATTTTCGTTCTTCGGCCGACTTATTTTCACTTTTTTTGCGGTCGGCCCGGCGGTCATCATCGCCGGAGTTATTATCTATTGAATCAATTGACATAAGTTTTAATTTTTACTTAACCAGCCGCACCCTCGCGACCTTTGGTTATTTGAAACAAAACATTGCCAAGCTCACCCATTTCTTTATTTTCTTTATCCGATAATTTCTTGGTTAATTTCTTGGTCCATAACTCTTTGTGTTTCTTCATAACATCTAGCTCTGTAGCCGCATCAATGTAATCACGTTTCGCTCTTTTTAATTTTTTATCCGCCTCTGCCACCACATCTTCCTGATCTTTAATTTCTCTGCTCACGCTTTCAATATCTTCATCTAATTTACGGATAAAATTAAAATGAAACTCACTTTGTCTAATTTTTAAACCGCCTTCCGAAACTTTAGAGCGTAAGTCCCTTTTTGTATTCTCTTTCTTTTCTTCAATCTCTGTCTTTTTTCCTTTAAGTAATTCCAGCTTTTCCTGTTCTTGCTTTAAAAGTTTAATAGCCTTAGCCAAGGCAATCTCTGCGGTTCGTCTGGCTCTCTCCTTCACTTTCAAAAGAGGCTCTAATCTGTATTTTTCTTTCTTCGGCATCGTAAAAAACATTTAAGAGTAACCCACCCCAACCCTCCCTTAGCCTAAGGGAGGGGGCTTTCTTTTCTCTCCCCCTTAAACTAAGGGGGAGCGGGAGGGGGTTACTCTTCCCCTCAAACAAAAATAGATTTCAAAAGATCAACCGCCTCCACTAAACCAATCTCATCATACATCCCCTGCTTCAAAAAATTATTAACCTCATCAATCTTCTCAATCGCATAATCCACCTGCGGGTTAGAACCCGCCTCGTACGCGCCAATTAAAATGAGATCACGTTCTTTTTCGTAATTCGCTACCACTTCTTTTAATTTCCGCGACGCATCCAAATGTTCTTGATCCACAATATTACTCATCACACGACTGATGGATTCCGAAACGTTAATAGCGGGATATTGACCGCGATTGGCTAAATCACGTGAGAGAATAATGTGCCCATCCAAAATAGAACGCACTTCATCGGCTACAGGTTCGTTCATATCGTCGCCTTCTACCAGCACAGTATAAAAAGCGGTGATAGATCCTTTATCGGAATTACCGGCTCGTTCGAGCAATTTTGGAAGAGTGGAAAAAACGGAAGGCGTAAAACCCTGACGCGCAGGGGGTTCCCCCACAGCCAAACCAATTTCACGAAGCGCGCGGGCAAAGCGCGTTACAGAATCCATCATTAATAAAACTTTTTTACCTTGGTCGCGATAATACTCGGCAATAGCCGTTGCCACATAGGCCGCTTTAGAACGCACCAGGGAAGGCTGATCGGATGTAGAGCACACCACAATAGAGCGCTTTAAGCCTTCCTCACCTAAATCTTGTTCCAAAAAATCTCGCAATTCTCGTCCCCGCTCCCCCACCAAACAAATCACGTTAATGTCGGCTTCTGTGTTGCGCGCAATCATACCCATTAGAACTGATTTACCCACACCGGCCGCCGCAAATAAACCCATTCTCTGACCTTCACCAGCTGTCAGCATAGAATCGATAGCTTTTACTCCTACCGAAATAGGCTTGAGCACACGTTTACGTGTGAGAGGATCAGGGGGGCTATTGTGTACAGGATAATACTCGCGGCATTTAAGAGGTCCTTTTTGGGCCGTATCGATGGGTTCGCCCAAACCGTCTAAAATACGTCCTAACAGTTCGTTACCCACAGGTACCATCAGACAATTACCGGTAGGAATAACATCGTTGCCAGGGCCAATACCTTCCAACTCACCCAGCGGCATCAGCAGCACGGTGTTGTCTTTAAATCCTACCACTTCGGCTTTAATAGGTTTATTTTTGTGACGTGATTCAATAAGACATAACTCTCCTACGCGCACATTGGGCACAATGGCTTTGACCACAAGTCCGGTAAGCTCTACCACTTTACCCTTCACACGATACGGATTTAAATTGGCAATACGGGTACGGTATTTTTTAAGATCAATGATGATGTCGTCGGGGCTTGTCATGCATTGGGTTCCAATCCTAAGGCTTGACGAATAATGGTGAGTTGCGTTTCAAGCTCGGCGTCAATGGTTCCAATTTCAGTTTCAATAAAACAACCTTTTGGTTTTACGCGTTCGTCGGCACGAATTTGTAAGGTACAGGTCGCATCAAGAGCCTGCAACAACTGCGGTTGATTAGCTTTTACAACTTGTAAATCGGCGGGATGCACCACCACTACAATTTTTTGGCCCAGTGAAGTTGACAGCGCTTGGCGGATTAAATCGACGATGGCACCTTCACGTTCGCTTAAATCTTTACCAATAATTTTTTCGGAAATGTCATAAACTAATTTAATGAGATCTGGCTCCAAATCTTGGAACATTTTTTCTTTATGTCGTTTGGCTTTTATTAAAAACTCACTTACTTCACGTGCTCCCGCCTTTTTACCTTCTTCATAGCCTTGTTCTTTTTTAATTTTTATTTCTTCTTCTACTTTGGCCAATAAATCGTTAGCTTGCCTTTTAATAATAGCGGCCTCTGCAACGGCTTTATCAATAATAGCATTAGCTTTCCCTACCGACTCCAAATCATCCTTGCGAATTACATTGCGCCCCGCCGATACAGAAGCTGCGGCCGTATCCATATGCACCTGATCGGTAATATCGAGTTTTTCGTTCACATCTTGGCGTTTTACTATTTTTCCGGTCATACCTATAGGATACCTTCTTTAAAGCCTCAAAACCATGCTAATTTTGGAGGCGTTTTAAGCTATCAACAATCTCACCCTGATAGCGCTTTACCCCCATATCTTGGTTGTGCGGCATGTTACGATCCAGATACTTTTTAAGCTGCTTTCCCACTTCACGCGGAAATTTATAAACAATCCTTTTTGCGTATTCGGCCTGGTGGGGCATAACGGCCTTGGAGTACACATATAAACCCAGTTCTAAAATAAGGTACTCCGAGCGCTTCATTTCGGAGGCCAGCAAATTATTTTGTGCCCGTTTCAAGCGATCCAATACTACATCGCCACGCTGGGCAATATGAATTTTAAGATTTTCGGAATCTTCTAAGGGAAGGCGCGACAATATGGCCTGGATAGCTTTTTCATTAAGAGTAGCAAAGGCCATGGCCATTTCCTTAAAACCAATATCTTTAAAAAGAAGCTCCAAGTCGTGAAACGAATGCACACATAAGGTTTCAAAACGGTCTAGACCGGCTGGCAATTCGCGCTCTATAAAAGAATCAAAATAGCTTTCAAATTTTCGTTTTAAAATATCAATAACCTCGGTGCGAATAGAAAAGGTTTGATCTAACGGCGGAAGGCTGGCCATCACACTTTCGGGTAAATGCTCTAATATATACCGAACCTGCTCACCGGAAAGATATCTTAGCACTGTCGCCACCAAACGTGGCGGTTCTTTCATGAGCAATTCCATAATCCAATCGGGATGAACTTCACCCAGTACCGATTTTTGGCTTAAAGCCTGTACTTTTTTAAGCTCTAAAGCCAAAGCCTTGGGATCACCATTTTTGGTACTTTGTTTTAAGAACGATAAACCTTCTTTAAGAGAATTTTGTTGATCAGGAGGAAAACAAGTAAAAAGAGCTTCGGTCCCCTCGGCGTCAAGCAGCATTGAAATTATGATGAATGATTTTTTTCGAAGACTAAGAGCCATAAGCGTCGCGTATCCCTCGTGAAACGTTTGCGGCTTGTTACAAAAGGCGCATCACGAGATTAACCAGCCTGAGTTTGTAGAATGGTTGTTATACCGCGAGTTAAACCGTCTGTAAATTTAGAAAAAGCTTCAGCCATTAAACCCGTATGGGCAGTAAACATTTGAAGCTTTAAGCAGTCTTGATAAGAAAGTTTAGTATTGGGAGCAGCAATAGTTTCAAGGGCCGAATCCATACCCAACAAGCCGTTGTTCATTTCTTTGAACATATTTTCCATCTGATCGGATGCCGAAAAGATTTTATTGGTATCCAGCTCTGGGTTGGTTGTTTCAATTTTAATATCATCAGCCGACACAATAGACATGTTTTGACCAACATCAATTTTGGCATCGTCTTTTAAACGATCGATAAAACGGGAGGTGATTTTGTCGTCTAGGGTGTTTTGAAACGATACACCTTCGCCCTGAGGCTTAATCGACTCTTGAACCTTTTTATTTAAGGCATCATTCAGTTTGGCAACAATAGGATCCATAATTTTTTACGCTCTTACTCCTAAATCAGCCGAAACATCGGCTTCATCAAACGTAAAATCTTCACCCAGCGTCATATCGCCACCAATGCCAGACAGCTTTTTCATCAGCAAATCCAGCGAGCGGGCGTGCAAACGCGAGGTCCACGACTTAGATAAGTTTAAACGTTCTCCAATTTCCTGCAAAGTCTTGTTTTGGAAATAATACATTTTTACAAGCTTACGTTCTTTCTCGGGCAAGCCTTCAATAGCATCCCGCATTTTTTCCTTAATTTTCTGGAACTCGGCCTTATGCTCAATATCGCGCTTAGCCGACTTATCTTCCACTTCATATTCTTCCATGTTATCAAGCGACATCACATACACAGAAGCCATCTGGCTTACTTTATCACTTAACATGTCCAAATCACTTTTAATGGAATCGGCCGAATCCATAATGCGTTCGGTAACACCTTTAAAATATTCATTGGCGGCTTGTTCCATTTTAAATTTGGTATAGATGGAACGAGGAATCCAGCCCGTTTTACGCAAACCGTCATAAATAGCGCCTTTAATACGGTAGTAGGCAAATGTTTTAAAATCTACATTGAAACGGTCATCAAAACGGCGGGCAGCTTCCAGTAAGCCCAAACGGGCATTACACAAAATATCATCGTAATCAGCATCCGATGAAAGCGAGCGCGCAATTTTATTAGCAATAGAAGACGCAAAAGGAATGTACTTTTCAATTAAGTCCTCAGCCGGCCCTTTAACAGCAGGTGCTTTTTGAGGAGCTGGTGCTACAGGCTGTTTTGCCTCTTTCGCCACTTTTTCCACCTTCTTTTGCTTTTGCATGACCATGTGAACCCCTTTTAAAAGTTACTTTATTACTTAGAGCATTTCACATGCCAAATAAGAGTATCTTTTAAAAGTTTTGAATAAAAAATAAAATTAAATTATTTCAATAACTTACCACAAAAAAGCTCAGTCCTTTTCTATCTTGTATCCCAATCAATGGGTTTATACCCCCCACTTTGTGAGACTGGAGTCCGATTTTGAGACTGGTATCGGACTCTTCTAAGAACATTAAAAAGAACGGATAAATACTTAACCAAGCGCTAATCTAAAACACTAGGCCTTAAAATGATTATTTCAGAATGGCAAGGTAAAACCAAGATAGAATCAGGATAAAATCAATTTTTTTGACGCATTATGTCAAAAAACATATTTTAAAAACCAGAGCGCATTTGAACTTCGGTTTCGTTACGGTTCATAATCACATCCGAAATATTAGCATCAAATGAACGGGGGGCAATAAAATCGGTAGTGATACTTCCCGCACTGGGAGGCGTAGACGCAAATAAACCGGGCATGGTGATATTTTGAGGCATGGGCTGGTTAGCCATGGCAATTTGATCTTTTTGATAAGACTGGGCCACTTTATCTTGCGAATAGCGCGATAAACCATAAATACCAGCAGCTAACGGTAAACCTACACCTGGCAAGGCTACCGCAGTAACAGCAGCGCCAATAGGGCCAGCCCACGACATAAACTTACCCACACCACGACCCAATTTTTGCCAAAAAGTAAGTTTGGGCGGTTCGGGATAAACGTATTTATCCGCACGCGAATAATCCATTCTTAAGTACGAAGGGCCTGTAATTTGTGGTGAAGAACTCATAAAAAAACCTCTCACTAGTATTATCGACAAAATGAGAGGCCAAAGTTGTGAAAAAACTCTTTTTTTATTAATAAAAAAATTATTAATAAAATCAATATCTTATGTATTTACCACATCCCTGTTAGCCACCGGCTCGGGCAAGGTATTCATAGGCTTTTCATTTTTTTGTCTTAAACGAGCCATTTGGAAAAGAACAGCAATGAGGCCTGCGGAAAGCAGGACAAACACAAACAAAAAGAAAACAGCAATAATTTTAAATTTTTTGGCCGAAGCTTCATCCATGGATAAGCCCCCCACCGAAGTCATATCGGCGCTTTGAACTACATCTTCATTTTCGGGAGATACTTTATCACCAGTTTCAATTTGAGCCGTTGTGTCAGTGGGTGTATCTTTCTTTTGCCCGGGCATACTGATGATAACAGCCACATCTCTTACATCCATGCCAGTTACCGCATTGGCCACAAATTGCTGCACCTTCGATTCGGTAATATTTTTGCCAAACTCCGCCGATACCTCTATCACCACTGAAGCTGTAGGCCTTTTAGGTGGCGCATTTTCGTCAGGGAAATCTTCTTTTTCGGGAACGTTTAATACTACATCGGCACTCACCACTCCCTGAATAGATTCAAGTGAGTTAATAATTTCACCTTTTAATGCCAGCAACTCGCGACACTTTTCGGTTTTAGGAGTAGGAATTAAACCCGCATCCTTACAAACCCCGGAAAGCCCCAGCTGGCGCTCCTTGGGAAGCTGGTTCATCATCAAAATTTCACGTGCACGCACTTCATCGCCAGAGGCAACCGTTACCACCCAACTTTTTTCCTGCTGTTTTTCTACCACTTGTTTTTGGGCGCTAATGCCATTTTTAGCCAGCACAAACAAAATAGCATTGGTATTTTTTTGATCGAGATCCTGCACTAAGGTAACCTGCTCGTTACAAGCAGCTATAAAAAGAAGAACAGCTAAGCAAGAGAGAAGACGTGTTGTCATTTGGCACCTTTTTTCATTTCTTTGGCTTGCTTGGTAAGCGCCACAGGGTCATAACCCGTTTTGATCAGTTCTAAAAGCGAGCGGGCAAAATCACCCGGCTTGCCACTGGGGTCTAGCTTGGAAGCCTCATTTAATGTTTCAATAGCTTCATCTTTTTTACCGTAAAACAAATAGGCTTCACCCAAATGCGATTTGGCAAAGGCACTTTTGGGATTAAGTTCCACAGCTTCTTTTAAGGTACGGATAGCCTGCAAATATTTTTTTTGAGCAAAATAAACGTTGGAAATAGCCACAAGTGGAATTTCGTTTTGAGGCGCTAATACTGAAATGCCTTCAAATACCTGGCGCGCTTCAGAAAGCTTGCCCATGGCCAGATAAATATAACCGGCTTCCATCATCAACACCAAATCATCACGCGGAACATCAATCATAATTCTCCCTCTTAAATCAGATACTTTTAGGAGTATGACACAAGTTTAATAAGCCCCAAAGCAAAAATCGCGGTCCCGCCTGGGGCGGGACCGCGATCTTGTGACTTCTGCTTTTAGAGGCTAATCTTAACCTCTCATATTTCTTACCATCGCCATTTTGGTTTGTTCGCTATTGGCGCTTACGGTAGAGGCAATTTGCCAGGTACGGTTTACATCGGCTACCTGGTTTTGAAGTACCAACATCTCCATGTTTTGTACTTGGCCTTGGTATAATTGATCACTCACTAAGCTCATGGTATCAGAAGTGCCCGTACTGCGTGAAACAGCACTAGATGACCCACCGTACGAAACACTGGCACCCACACCGCCCGAGTTAAAGCCTACCGAAGCCGAAGGATAACCCGTATAACCCATACCGCCGGTAGACATCCCGGGGTAACCGGCATAACCACCGCCGTAGCCACCGGCCGAAGCCGTGATGGCAGCCGACACTACATCATGACCCGTATAAGCAGCCGTTTGAGCGGCTGTAGGACCGGCGTAGTACATCAGCTGGTTCATGGTATCGTAAAAATTGGTTCCCGAAACCGCACGTTGCTGGGCCGTAGTTGTAGCACCCGTCATATCTACATAGTTGGTTTCAATCGGTTGAGTATTTGCCATAATAACTCCTTTAGAGCCTGTTAGTCGGCCTGAACAAAGTTCAGGGCGGCTTTATCAGGGTCTTATCCCCGAAGCATTAGCGCAGGGGATTAATTTCAGAGGAACTGTTTCCTCTCAGGATAATTATCGGAAAGAGCTCCCCCTTAAGTTGTTTTTTTACTCATTTTTTTTGAGGACTTTTTTTATCAGGGCTATCCTTTTGATTTTTAAGAAGTTCTTGCTTAACTTTCAGCAGTTCTTTGATAAGATCGGTGGTTAAATCGTAGGCTTTTAGGGCTTGTCTGATTTGCCCCTGCTTTTTTAACCCCCCCGACTTATCCTTTAAAAAACGCTCCAACATTTCATAAGTGGTAGTAAACGACCGGTTAACCGGCTCAAAGGCTTCGGTTTCAATAAGCTTTTCAATAGCAGGATAACGCATGGCCGGAATTTGGGGTGATTGTTGATTTTGATTTTTCATAATATTTTTAACACTCCATCACTTTTAAATTAAGATTATCGGTTTTATAATCGCGGTACACAAAAATAAGTTTCTCGCCTTTTTTAACCACTTTCTTTTTACGCAAAATGGCAAGCCCGCCATCAATACGTTTTTCAAGATGGCTATGAAATACCTCTAACGGATACACGCCCCAAAATAAAGTAAGCTTGCGATGGCTGGCCGGATTGGGAGCAATAGAATAAACGGGCTGCTTGGGATGCATTTTAGATAATATTTTGGTGATATGCCCGTTTTTTACCAGCACAACTATAGCCTTGGCTTTAATATCCGACGCCATGGTCATCACATTAAATACAAAGGCATCCCAATATTGAGAAACACCAAAATCACTGGCGCGTTTAAAAAAACTCTTAAGCTCCATGTGTGTTTCTACCTCGGAAACAATTTTAGAAATCATTTGGGTAGCTTTAATAGGATATTTACCACTGGAGGTTTCGCCGGTTAGCATCACCGCATCGGCACCGGCATAAATAGAACTTGCTACATCACTCACCTCGGCACGTGTAGGACGTGGATTGTAGCGCATGCTATCCAGCATTTGTGTTGCCACAATAACAGGCTTTTGCAGCAAACGGCACTGTTCAATAATTTGCTTTTGCACTACCGGCACACGCTCGGGCGACAACTCAATTCCCAAATCTCCTCTGGCCACCAAAATACCATCGCTTTCTTTAATAATACCGTCCAAATTATCTACAGCTTCGGGCTTTTCAATTTTAGCAATTACAAGAGGTACATGTTCGCTTGAATGTTGCGCTATAAATTTGCGCACGTCTTTTATATCTTTTACCGTACGCACAAACGACACAGCAATAAAATCGAGTTTTTGCGCTAAGGCCCATTTCAAATCTTCTTTGTCTTTACTGTTAAGAATAGGATTATGCGCTTTAAAGTTGGGGATATTAATGCCTTTGCGGCTTTCCAAAATTCCACCGTGAATAATTTTAACCCACACATCGGCCTTATTTTTTTTAACTACAACCGTTTGAATAAGACCATCATCCATATACAGCATATCACCCGGAACTACAGCCTGCGCAATGCGCTTGTAATCTACAGGAATTACTTTTTTAACCTGATCTTGTTTTTCGCTTGGTGATAATTTCCATACTTCGTCACGGTGTAAATCGAGATGCTGCGCAAGTTTAGCCACACGCAGTTTAGGCCCTTGCAAATCGGCCATAATACCAATGGGGATGTTCATTTTTTTTTCAACGCCACGAATAATAGCCAGTTGTTTTTGCCTGTCGGCAATAGCACCATGTGAACAGTTAATGCGAATTAATGACATGCCCGCCTCTACCAGCGCCTGCATTTTATCAGGGGAGTCAACACTAGGACCAGAGGTACAAATAATTTTTGTGCGAATCATCGCAATATTATGAAGGTTTTTTGAAACTTCGTAAAGGAAGAATCCCTTACAAACTATCGGGTTTAAGTTTTACCACTACCGGCACAAACTCACTCACCTTGAGGTTTTTTTGTACCTGGGCACTTTGAAAACCGGGTTTAGAGAGCTCAATACGGTAATTACCAAAACCCAGGTCAAATAAGAGAACAGGGCTTTTTTGACCCATATCGCGTCCGTTTACCATCACAGTAGCGCCTTTGGGTTCGGTAGTGATATACATCACCGATTTAAGAGGAGAGAGTTGTTTAAAAAGGCTAGCTGCCTCATTTAAAAGTGGATCTTGGGGCGTTAAATTTAAAAATATTTCGGAAAGTAAACGTAAACTTCCTTGTTTATCCCCTCTAATATTAAGAATACGGGCTTTTCCCAAAAGAGCCCGGTAACGGTAAGGGGTTTCGGCAGCCATTTCTTCATAAAAACTAAAAGCCCTATCGTAATCCCCCATTAAATAATACGAGTCGCCTAGTAAAATGCGGATATCCGCTTTTTCTTTATCACTGCCTCCAATTTTTAAAGCCTCAATTAAATTATTGATAGCATCCTGATATTGTCCATTTTGTTTTTCTTCCTTGGCCTTGGCAATCATTTGGCCTACCTTGGAAGTCTTCATCACAATTTTAGCTTCATACGGACTATTCACACGCATATCCAGCGTGCTGTCGTTATCAAAATAGCCATCAAGCGTTAATTTTAAATCGTGGCGCCCTAAGGGCAATTCTCCTGCATAGGGCGTTTTCCCAACTTGTTTCCCATCTAAAAATACCTGAGCACCACTCGGTTCTGATGTAATACGTGCCGGAAAAAACTGGATATCGCGTTCCTTCACCGATAACTCCACCGTACGGTTATCGGCATTAATATCTATTTCTCTGTGATAGCGCACTTCACTTACATATGTATCGGTGTCACCTACTTTAACGCGTTCTTTTAGTTCAATCACATAATGTCCAAACGGAACATAAACAGGTTTACCATAAATAATGTTGGTGAGTTTTACCGGATGCGCTTTTTCTTTGTCGTAGGCGTAATATCCTTCCATGTAAAAATCTACATCACGCGGCAAGAGCATCACTTTCATCAAACCAATATCGGGCGATACATTTAATGTAATCACTTCTTTTGACGCATCGGGAGTAAAAGAAGCACGATATTGATACTGATCGTTTAAGTCTGGCAAATCAAAATTAGCAACCACACTGTAAGACACACCGGGTTTTAATTGAAGCGGCGCCTTTACGGGCGATTGTCCTAAATCTTGATCGTTAAAATAAACGCGCGCAGGCATGGGTTGCGTTTGTAAATCTAAAATAAAATTCATGGTACGCTCATCGGCGCTACTGGGAGGTAATACTTGCGGCTGAGAATTAACTACAGGAACGTTTTCAATAGTATTTGCTGGCGGCGTTACAACATCGGGTGGCGTTTGGATAGTGGGCGCAGGAGCATTAGCTTCTTGAGCAGCAGGCTGTGTTTCTTCAGGCGCCTTTAGCTCTTCGGGTTTCACAGCCTCCGGCACTTCTAGATGTTTTTCTACATCCTCCGTATTGATGGCAGTCACCTCTGGAGGAGTCTCAAGCGCTTCTACATTTTCTTTCTTTTTCTGTGAAAATCCATGTGATAAAAAATAAACCAACCCGGTAAGCGCACAAATAACACTGATAATAATAAAAACATTGCGAATGCCCTTGCCGTAACTTTCTTCTTCTAAACTAACGGCATCTTCACTGGCTACAACGCCTTCTTCAATCGGTAATGAATTTAAAATTTCTTCGGCTTCTTTAGCTTCGGTAGCAGCCTCAGTTTGGGGCGGTAAAACCTCTTCCTCTTTTTTTACGCTTTCTGGTGCCACCTCTGGCACGGGAGCAATAGGTTTAGGTTCTTCAGGCACTTTATCGGAAATGGTAATATCGTCAAAAGCGCTTGGGTTCTCTTTCTTTTTGGGCAATGGAATATCTGAATAAACGGTAGATTTGGCAGCTTCTTCGCTAGTGGGTTTGCGCTCATTAAAACGCAAAATATACAAGCCCACTTTAATTTGATCGAGATGTTTTAAAGGAGTTTCGCTGTTAGGTTTAATGCGGTTACCATTGAGCGCAACTCCATTGCGACTTTCCATATCGGTCACAAAAAAATTGCCGTCTTTACTGGTAATGCGAGCATGAACCCGGGAAACAGACGTATCTTCTAAAAGGATGGATGCCGAACGGCGTGAACGGCCAATAACTTGTTCTTTTCCAGTGAGGGCAATAAACAAGCCCTCATCCGGGCCGGATAAAATGGTCAAGGAAGGATAGGCTTCTTCTCCCTTATTAATAGCTTCCGTAGCATCCATAGATAATCGACAAAAAAGTAACTTTCCATTTACGAAAACCGACCCAAGGGGTAAGATAGCCGAACAGTCTTATGAATCAAGCTTTTCCTGTTAAAATAGTCTTTTTTTTACTGCTTTTAGGGCCTATTAGGGCCGTTTTAGCCCAAACCCCCTGTACCACGCCACCCAATACCCAGGCCATGGATAGGGTTTTTTACGACAATTTGATCAATCGGACCAAATCGGAAAAAATCAGAATTGCCGTATTTCCCTTTCAGGACGGGGGGTTTATAGGAGATGACCCTACACTGGCCTCCATGTTTCCCCTCTCGCTCTACGAATTTTTAACCGATTACAAGGAAACGGGCGTATATCATCCCTTTTTAACCGTAGGCGATAAAACACTTACCAATAACGATTTATTTGACGATGATAAAATGCTGGAGGCCGCCAAAAAACTGGGGGCCACGCATGTGGTATACGGGATGTTTCAAAAACAGCCTCAAAACACGATGCGCTTTTTTATTAAAATTAAAGACGTTGAAAAAAATCAAAGCTTAACGCCTCCGTTAGAATATGCCGGCGATATAGGAGATCGTTATTTTTCTATTATTGCCGATGCCGCAAGCGACATTGCCCGTTTGGTATTTAAAGAAAAAACACGCCCCAAGGGTTTTGATTTTTTCCTTACACAACATGTCAGCTTTGAAGCCTTCCGATTTTTTGCCAAGGGCATGGAAGCCAGCAGCCACTATAACGACACCAGTTTAGAAATTGCCAAAGTATGGTTTGAAAAAGCAACCAGTCTCTCGTACCAATTTACTCGTGGTTTTGAAGAACGCGCCCGTACCCTGTTAATGCAGGCCCTCATCATCAAAGTATCGGGCAAAAATTTTGCCCAACTATATGGCGAAGGCGTCACGCTTATTCCCAATACCGGTAAAAATGTAAAAGCCTCGTATCATTTGTCTCCCAAGCGTTGGACCGAATCGGGTGAAGCCTATGTATCGGGATTAACCATGATGCAATCAAACGCCCCTGCCGAAGCCAAAACCTCGTTTACCAAAGCCGCCACCCTAGTACCCGAAGATGCCATGGCCTGGTACAATTTATCTAAAGTGGGCGACGGCAACGCTCTTGCCAAAGCTCGCGAGTTGAGTTCCTGTTTTTAAATTATTTAATTAGGACTTTTATAAACATGTGCCGAGGTCACCATCACATGCACGGTTTTTCCGGCTTCAAATTTGGAAAGACTGGCCACCCCCATAGGAATGGTAGCCGTTAGCATTTGCCCCTGGCCCATATCAATAGTAAGCGCTTCAAACATCCCCATAAATTGAACCGATTGAATTATCCCAGGCCAACCACCGTCTTCACGTTTGGTGGTTACATACACATCGTTGGGCCTAAACAAAACAACCGCTTTCGATTTTTCGGGCAAATGAATGGCTTTAAAATGAAACGGTCCCCATCGCACCGTACCCTCGTCTACAACACCTTCAATACGGTTGGTTTCGCCCACAAAGCTGGCCACAAATTCGGTAGCCGGCGTATTAAATACCGCAGGAGGTGGCGCTTCTTGTTCAATACGTCCTTTATTAACAACAAGAATACGATCGGATAATTCAAAAGCTTCTTCCTGATCGTGGGTAACTAAAACGGATGTAAGACCAATACGATCGTGCAATTGTTTAAGCCACGCGCGCAATTCTTTACGCAAACGTGTATCCAACGCACCAAAGGGTTCATCAAGTAAAAGAAGAGAAGGTTCTGGCGCCAGTGCACGTGCCAAAGCCACACGCTGACGCTGCCCGCCAGACAACTGATTGGGCATGCGGTTTTCGTACCCTTTAAGACCAACCAATTCTAAAAGTTCAAACGCTTTTAATTTACGATTAGCCTTAGACATGCCGCGCACCTTTAAACCAAAAGCCACGTTTTCCCACAGGCGCATATGACGAAAAAGAGCATAATGCTGAAACACAAAACCCACTTTACGTTCTTGCACCGATAAATGAGTTACATCCTGCCCGCCCAATTCAATGGTTCCGGTATCGGCTTCTTCAAGACCTGCAATACAACGCAAAATGGTAGATTTGCCAGAGCCCGACGGCCCAAGCAATGTTACAAACTCACCATCATTAACCTGAAACGACACATCATCCACCGCATGATGACCATCAAAGGATTTGGATAATTTTTTTAAAACAATACTCATAATTACTCCTCAATAAAACTCTTCAACATATCTCAAAAAAATAGCGCTTTATCACCCACATAAAACAGATGTTCTTTTCAGGATCTTTAAAATTTTTTTCTAAAAAACATGTGGCCCACTCTAAAGGCCTCACCCTTCCACCCAAAAGACTCTTTCAACCTGCAATGGTGAGGCCGTTATTTTATGGAGGCCTTCAGGTTTTTTAGAAAAAAATTTTAAAGATCCTGAAAAGAACCACCCACTCACTCACTCTTCTTCCGCTCCAAAAAAGTTTGCGCAATCAATGTTACAATCGCTAAAAGCGCCAAAATAGACGCCACAGCAAACGCCGCGGTAAAATTATATTCGTTATACAAAATTTCTACATGCAGCGGGATGGTGTTGGTTAATCCCCTAATATGACCCGATACTACAGACACAGCTCCAAATTCTCCCATAGCACGCGCATTTAAAAGAATAACTCCGTACAAGAGCCCCCACTTAATATTGGGAAAGGTCACTTGCCAAAACGTTTGCCATCCGTTGGCCCCCAAGGTTAACGCGGCCTCTTCTTCATCGGTACCTTGCGATTGCATGAGCGGAATGAGTTCACGAGCCACAAACGGAAAGGTGATAAAAATGGTGGAAAGCACAATCCCGGGAATGGCAAAAATAATTTTAATATCGTGATCAAGTAAAAACGGACCAAACCAGCCCATGCGACCAAACAACAACACAAAAATAAGTCCGGCTATCACAGGAGATACGCTAAAAGGTAAATCAATAAGCGTGGTAAGAATTTTTTTACCACGAAACTCAAACTTGGCAATAGCCCACGCCGCCATCACACCAAACACAACGTTGACAGGAATTGTGATGGCCGCCACCGTAAGAGTTAGTTTAATGGCCGAAAGTGCCGTAGGATCAATAATAGAATCACGATACACAGCCCAGCCTTTAGAAAGCGCGTAACTAAACACAGCTCCCAACGGCAGCAACAAAAAGAAAGTGGCTACGGCAAATGCAAGGCCAATGAGCACACGGCGCACAACAGGTTTTTCGGTAACAGCAGAATGCATATGCTTACTTTTGTTTAATGTATTTCCATTGCAAAATATTGATTGTGAGCAAAATTAAAAATGCGGCTACCAGCATCACACAGGCAATGGCGGTGGCTCCTGTATAATCGTATTGTTCCAGTTTAGAAATAATCATCAGCGGCGCAATTTCGGTTTTAAGAGGTAAATTGCCCGAAATAAAAACCACCGAGCCGTACTCGCCAAGCCCGCGTGCAAAAGCGAGCGAAAAACCGGTTAATAGCGCCGGTTTTAAAGGTGGTAAAATAATGCTCCAAAATGTTTTTAAACGTCCGGCGCCCAAGCAAGCACTGGCTTCTTCCATATCGGTATCCAAATCGGCCAATACCGGTTCTACTGTACGCACCACAAATGGAAAACCAATAAATACAAGAGCCAGCGTGATTCCAAGAGGGGAAAAAACAATGGGAATACCAACCGCGTTAAAAATTTTTCCTATGGCACCATCGGGTGCATACAACGCTGTAAGCGTAATGCCAGCCACGGCTGTGGGCAGCGCAAAGGGTAAATCAATAAGCATATTCAAAATACGCTTACCTGGAAATTGATAACGCGCCAACACCCAGGCTACCAAAAGTCCAACAAATAAATTGATGAGAGCGGCAGCCAAGGAACAGAAAAGACTTAAACGATAGGCAAACAGAACACGTGGTGATGAGATGGCCTCTATAAAGGCTGTCCATCCCATGCCCGCTGTTTTTAAAAAAAGGGCCGATAGCGGCAAAATAACCACCAAACCCAGTAAAAACAGGGTAACGCCCATGGTAAGGCCAAAACCGGGAAGAACATTTTTATTATTCATAAACTAGAAAAACCTCTCCCCTCTTTATAGAGGGGAAAGGTTTGTTTTGGAATCAAAAAATTCCTGTCATAGAGGGTTACTGTGCCATATAGATTTGGTCAAAAGTACCACTATCGTTAAAATGAATTTTTTGGGCTTTTTGCCAACCGCCAAAAACTTCGTCGATTGTAAAAAGAGACAGTGCTTTAAACTGAGCTGCATACTTTTGGGCCACCGCCGCCAAGCGCGGCCTATAGTAATTTTTTGCCCCAATCTCCTGACCTTCGGGTGTGTACAAAAAATTAAGATATGCATTGGCGAGCTCGGTTGTTTTATGCTTGGCGGCATTTTTTTCTACAAGTGCTACCGGTGGTTCGGCCAAAATGCTCATAGACGGATAAACAATTTCAAATTTATCGGCACCCAATTCTTTTACCGATAACAGAGCTTCGTTTTCCCAGGTGATAAGAACATCACCAATGCCACGTTCCACAAAAGTGGTAGTAGAACCGCGTGCGCCCGAATCGAGTACAGGAACATTTTTATAAAGTTTTCCCACAAACTCTTTAGCTTTGGCATCGTCGGCGCCCAATTTTTTAAGCGCATAACCCCACGCCGCCAAATAATTCCAGCGAGCCCCGCCGGAGGTTTTGGGATTGGGTGTAATAACACCAACGCCAGGGTTTACCAAATCGTCCCAATCTTTAATTTGTTTGGGATTACCCTTACGCACCAAAAATACAATGGTGGAGGTATAGGGAGTAGAATTATGGGGCAACAATGTTTGCCAGTTAGATGGCAACAAACTACTCATCAGGCTAATAGCATCAATATCGTAGGCCAAAGCTAATGTCACCACATCGGCTTCTAAACCATCAATAACAGCGCGGGCCTGTTTGCCCGATCCACCGTGCGACTGGTTAATAGCAATAGTTTCACCCTTTTTTTCTTTCCAGTCGGCAGAAAATTTTTGGTTAATATCTTTATACAACTCACGTGTTGGATCGTATGAGGCATTAAGCAAAGCAGTATCGGCTAAAGCGGCTTGAGAAATGAGAATCAAAATAAGAACAACAATTTTTTTATAAAACATAAAATCTCCAAAATTAAATAAAGTGAGAATGACAATGGACTAACAAAAAGTCCATCAGAAGTTGACTCTGCCGATCGTCTGATGTTTGCTTTGGGGAGTTAAGTAACTGAGGAGTTACAAAGAAGCACCGCACAAACCCAGCATCGGCTGGGTACAACAACACATGCAAAGGACCTGGAGACCTTGAGATACTTGCACTTGCTGTTCTGCGGTTAAAAACATATTTTGCTACCGTATAAGAAAAAGAGAGTCAGTGTCAATATTTTATTTTCCTCCCCCCCTTAAGGTAAGGGGGGCCAACAGGGGGGTTATGATTTCCCGGCACATTTCTTACACAGGCCGTAGAGTTCCATTTTATGATGGGTGAGCGTAAAGTTGTGGCTTTTGGCAATGGCTTCTTGCATGGCTTCAATTTCTTCGTTTTCAAATTCCACAATTTTATTACATTTGGTGCAAATCAAATGATCGTGATGGTGGGAGGAAACGGCTTCAAAGCGCGATTGCCCTTTGCCAAAATGACGTTGATGCGCCAAGCCCGCTTCTACAAACATCATCAGCGTGCGATACACAGTGGCATAGCTGATGGTGGCATCTTTTTTACGGGCTTCTTCCAAAATTTCTTCAATACGGTAATGCTTGTGGGGACCACTAAAAAAAAGTTGGGCAATCACATCACGCTGATGTGTACGCTTTAAGCCGTGGCTCGCTAAATGGCTATAGAGCTTTTCAAAAAATCCTTCATCCTTCTTACTCATGCCTCACTTGTAAAAGTGAGGGCGTATAATGTCAAGGCTTATTGAAAGTAACTTGCAATTAGAAAAGGAGCGCTTCCACGTCTTTAAAGGTATCTTTTATATAGCTAGCGGCGGTTAATTCTTCTTTGGGATAGGTATGCGGCAATGCCACCACTTTCATGCCTGCGCGCAAAGCGGCTTCAATGCCAGCTTTGGAGTCTTCTAAAACAAGACAAGTTTCAGGGCGAATTTGCGGATGTTTCTTTTTAAGTTGGGCCAGTCCCATCACAAAACCTTCAGGATCAGGCTTGCCGTGTTTGGTGTCATCGGCGGCGATGATAATCTCGAATAAATTGCGTACACCGCCTTCCGTTAATACAAATTCAATTTCCGATTTAAGCGCGCCCGATACAATGGCAATGGGATATTTTTGGTGAACGATTTTAATAAAATCCAACACACCGGGAAAAAATTTAAGACTCTTTTTTAATTCCGGAAAATACAAATCGTTCTTTTTAGCGATTAAATCTTTTTCTTTTTTAGGCGTAATCTTTTTACCATCCCTCTTATAAACAGCTTCAATGAGGCCTTTATCGTCAAAGCCTAAATAATCATTCCAGTATTGTTCTTCAGTAAGCGTAATTTCTTCATCCGCCAAAACTTTGATAAACAAAGAGCAATGCACGCCCTCGTCGTCCACAATGAGGCCGTTAAAATCGAATATGATGGCATTAAAAGGCATGGGATGTGGGTAACAAGGAATTAGGGAAAAAACAATTTAAAAAATAAAGCGTGTACATTCCAACAGGAAAAAACGCTAAAAATCTTTTATCTCAAAGTTATCGTCATGAGGGGGAGAATTTTTAGCTTGAGTCGGTGCTGGCTTGGCATTGGCCGGTGGCGTTACTTCGGCTTTACTTTTACTGTTGGGTTTAGACGAAGCCGGCGTTTTTGCTACCGGTAACTTGCCGCAAGTAATTGTAGCCTCGGTACGCTTTAAAAAACTAGAACCATTTTCTTTATTTTCCAGCGCATATCCGCTTACATTTCCCTTAGCCGCAACATCCAGTACATACATACCGCCCTTAAAAGCGCTTAAATCTTTCATATAATTAGCCTCTTTTTTCCCATCACCGGTACGTTTAATAGTGAGACTACCGTATTCGTAATCTTTGGAGAGTTTAAATTCGAGATGATAACCTGAGTCATCTTTAGCAGGATCACATGCCACTTTTTCAACAGGGCCTTCTGCCCAAACGGAACTACTGACAACTAAAAAAATCAACCCCAATAAAGTTTGTCTCATAATAATCCTTCCTATGGCCTATCATGCAGACAAACTATCTTAAAAGTGAAGTGATTTGTTCACAAGAGGTGACTCTGTTGAATTTTCATCGCAGCACAGGGGACGTTCTTGACTAACCGGACTAACTTTTTACACCTCTCTTCAATGCTTTAGCAACACCCGATGTGGTTATTCCCAGCTGTCTTGCAGCTTCTGATAACGAAACGCCATAATCGCGGGTTAATTTGAAAACTAATTTAGAACGTAATTTAGCTGTATCTACACTACGATTTCCACATTGCAACGTAGACATTCCAATTCCATGTTTGTTACATTCTTCTGCCAAAAGTTTTTTTATCATTTCTCTATTTAAGGGTTTAAAAAACTGTTTTTGTATGCAATTGCTCGCTTCTTTTAAAATATTTTCTACAAATATTCCTTTTCCCAAAATTCTATCATCTGCAAGTTCACGACTACCTCGTTTATTCATAGAAACAACTTGCGACCATCTCCCATGCGATCTTACCAGGCCACCACCTACCAAATCTGGCCTATATCCTTGTTCTATGCCCTCGTGAACATATCTAACGTAATTTTTTTGAGCCTCTTTTTTCTTTTTTCCAAACCACAACAATACTTCTTCGCAATCTTGCCACTCTTTTTTAGCACGACCCAATAATACACCATGCCCACACCAAGGATAAAATTGAAGCGCCAACAAATCTTTTACCAAACCAGCCCTTAAAGGATTTAAATGAATATAGCGTACCAATTCCATAAAATATGCATCTTCATCACACACAATTGATTTGTACCGATTCTGAAATAAATGTCCGTGCCTGTTGTGACGCTTGTTATAAGTTACAGCATAGCCAGTCAGTACTCGACGCATATAGGCCGGCAAGCCCTCTGGACCACTTCGCAACAGGATGTGAATATGATTAGGCATTAAAGCCCAAGCATACAATATCGTTTTTGTTTTTAACGCATTGTCGCCCATTCGTTTTACAAAATTCAAACAATCACTTTCGTCATCAAAAACTTTTCTTTTTTCTATCCCTCGCACCATAACGTGATGCAAGGTACCGGGAATATCTAAACGTGCTTTACGTGGCATATTTTCTCCTTAAAAAACTTAAAGGTTAGTCCGGTTAGTCAAAAACGTCCCTCATCCTACGCCGGCCAATCAGAAGAAAACCAAGCAAATGCGATGCCAAAAATTGACTTTAATTAAATATTGAAAATAAAAGATTTTTTTTGACGAACTCTCAATACAGTCTCAAAAATCAAACTAATGAGTCTCAAGTGAGACTCATATTGGGACTCTCAACTTATTTTTTAATATTTTTAAGATGGTAATTTTGAGAATGTTTAAAATGAAAAAAGTTAGTCCGGTTAGTCAAGAACGTCCCCTCTTCGTTCGTTCGTCCTTAAAAAAGCCGTTGAATTAAAACATTAAAATGTTATGATGTTTGCATGCTCAATTCCCAAGCCAAACGAACTACCATTTACTTAGATCCTCATCTTCATAAAACCTTGAAGCTAAAGGCAACTGAAACCTCCAAAACCATTTCAGAACTTATCGCTCTAGCCGTTCAAAACAGCCTAGCTGAAGACGAAGAAGATTTAAGAGCTTTTAAAGAACGAGCCAACGAACCTCGCTATAGTTACGAATCGGTGTTAAAAGAGCTTAAAAAAAATGGAAAAATATAAGATAGAATTCACTCGTTCCGCCAAAAAGGAATTGGGCACTCTTCCTACGACCGATATCAAAAAGATACTCAAACAAATTGAAAATTTAGCAACCAATCCGCGGGGCATGGGATGTGAAAAATTGGCAGGCGGAGACGGTAAATACAGAGTTCGTCAAGGCAATTACCGCATCGTATATTCTATACAGGATGATATTCTCACCGTACTTGTTATTAAAATATCGCACCGCAAGGATGTGTACCGACATTGAATTTAGAGAAGTTTGTCTTATTAGTCGAGAGCGTCCCTACCCTACGGGCGATAATCAGTCACCCGATAAGTAATTCCATAACTGGGGTAAGATTGAAGAGCCACAATATCTATTTCACGTACGGGAGAATACCAAGACCCATTTTCATCCCACTCGTCGTCATTATTTTCATCATCAACATTTTCATCATCAACTACAAGTTGCATCCCGGCTTCTCTATACCGTTGCCTATTATTAGGATTTTTAACCTGTTGGTAGATAACCGTTAAATCGTCTCCCGTTTGAGCAGCTTCTCTAAAAAAGGAAGACACCAAAACCAGATCCATCAAATCCCTAAGACCTTGTCCACGATAATGAGCATCAACAAAAACATCTACAAGAACAAGAGTATAAGCAGAAGAAAATTTAAAAAGTCTATATCCCACTGGAATATCCCCAAAGTAAACAACAGCAATGCCTTCTTGATTTTTTGGAAAATTTTCCGCCAATCCTTCAAGACTTTCCAGAGGATTATCTAAATTAATCCGAATCAGTGTTTTATTTTGATGGGCACGAATTGCTTGGGATACTTCGGTACCCATTTGTCCGGCATAAGAATCAAGTCCCCTGACCTGAGCATAAACAGTGTGAAAAGGAGGTCTCTGTTTCAAATGAGCGACTACAGGATGAGAATAAAATTTTTCTTTTGCGTCTACCTGCCTACCCCCCCCCGCAACAACTGTGCCATCTGTAGATGGCACGTTTATCTTCGCCACCAGCACGTTAATATTATCGGGGCGGCCGTTATCACGATCACGCATCCTGCTTTTGGCATCTGTTACTAATTGATCGGCTGTTTTATTATTCGCTTCATCTCCCTTAACATTATTCCACAAGCCATCGCTGGCGCGCACATACACATCGCCCGGTTCAAGTGTTTTTTCTTGATAATGCCAAATTGTCCCCTCTTCCCTTTTACCCAAGCTTGTAAGCACTACATTGGCTAAAGGATGATGCCCCTGATCCCAATCGTTGGCTATTGTGAAGTCATTATCTGGCAAAGCTGCTGCTGTTAATGCCGCCTTTAAATCCGATGTAAGTGTTGCTCTTGCTTCTTCGAACATACTCCCAAAAACAACATCAACCCAAAGTGTAACATAATTTATTATGGCACTCTTACTTGTATGCCCATTATCATTGGCATCTCTTATTAATCTTACTATTGTTATATCAACCGTTCTAAAAAACTCCTGCCCATTTCGATACGCCACGCCGCGCACATCGCCCACTGTCCAGGTTTTTAGTTTTACTTTGCCGTCACCTTGCGGCTCAAATAAATCAACGCCTATACATATTTTACCCTCCACGCCACCATTTCCCGCCATCATCTGTTGCAACTCTGTCAACGCCTGGTTTACGTCACCAGCTTTTTCTACAATCAGTTTCGGTAAATGGGCCAAAGCAAATTGCATGGCTAAATGAGCGTTATTGCTACTACCAATGGCATCCACCGATATTTGGCCGCTTATTGTTTTGCCGTCCTGTTCAAATTCAAAAACAGCACAACCGTCTTCGTTATGTGCTTTTGGATTATCCGGTGTTTTAGACACGCCAATATCGGTAACGGCAGTAATGGTAACAACGTCACTTTCAAGTGTTGCCGTGCCGGTGTTGCCATCCAGCACAGTACCTGCGCAACCATGTGCGTTCCTTTCAATGATATGCACACCGGGTTGTTTACCTATCCCTTTATATACAAGCGGAGCAGCAGGATCAGTAGCAGGATCAGTATCGTCCTCCATACTTTCGTCAACGCTGGTTCTCCGTGCGTTCCAAGCAAAAAGGGCAGCAACACCCAACACAGCACTCAACACAACACCCGCAGCAGCACCCATTAAAAGTGCGCTCGGCGAAGGTAGCGTATAACTACCCACCAATGCCAACGCCGCTACAATAAAGGGGTTGGCGTAAGCAGAGTAATCAGCCCCACTCACCATCCTCCGCGCATTTATGTCTGCATCATACGGGTTTCCACGCGCTTGTTTAAAAGCATCTTGTGTTATTTGAGTAGCCTCCGCTGTATCGCCACCCCGTCTTCTTAACCCTTCTTCAACTTTCCTTTTCAAAGTCAGCCACTGACACTGCAATTTCTTTGCCTCCGCATCTATTCCCTTCCAATGGGCTTGCCATTGATAACGCGCACTGGCCAAACGCCCTGCCAAAAAACGGGCATCAGGAATATTAGCCCCTTGAATAATTTGCGCAGCAGTGTTGGCGCGTCTTATCCATTCCCGCGTCATCTCCTCTATGGTACGGCCATCAACCCTATACCCCCCCATAAAAACACGCGCCAGGGTTAAGGCAATGGGACGGCGGGCTTTTTCATGTACCTGTGCCGTGTCCTCAGCCAAAAGTTTTGTGGCTGCGGCTACATGTTCCTTAAATGTGTTAGAAAATTGATTGGCAAAAGCTTGCACATCTGTAGTGCCATCAAAGGCCTCGCAGGCTATTGCTAACAATAATTCTTCGGGATTTGTTACAAATTCTCTATTGGCTACAGGTATGGCCTGGTCTAACACCGCTTTTATAATCACTCCATCATTGTGGGCCGCTTGCTCTATGGCGGCATCGTCAAACTCTGCTTCAAATCCATCCCGCAATAAATTGGTGGCCAAACGGATGATAAAAACACCATTTCTGGCCTTGTTTAAAACGTTTGTGTATTTCCCCACGCAATTGGTAAATACCCTTATTTTATTCGCTGCCCTAGTCTGGCCCGTAGCATCGGCCGCCACAACATCGGCTATTATTGAGGCCAAAAATTGTTTTTCTTGATTAGTTATATAACTAACATTCTCAAGGATTGCGCCAACAACCTCATCATACGCCCCTTTCCAGGCGTTCATGTAGCGCTCCACCTCAGCATCTGCATCTTTCTTAAAAGCCCTCTCCACCGCTGTCGATTGCACAAAATCACGTAGATTACCTTTCACTGCACACCTATCCCATCGCCTTCCCAAATCCTTTGCCTTTTGGTCCATCGTTTTCCATTGATTTACTAGCGTGGTAGCCTTACTAAAAAGATCACTTTCAGTGTCATTATTCACTGAATCTAACAACTTCTCCATCACCAGACCCACCAGATAAACTCTGGTGCCAGGTGCAACATTAGTTAAACCAGAACAACCATCATCCACATAAGATAAAACCTGCCCATAAAGACGGCTGCATTTATCTGTATAGGCTTGGTTATCGCTCGTTAGTTTTTGTGTAACCACCAAATTGGCTATGTGTGTGGCAAAATGATCTTTTAAATATTGCAGCCAGCGAAAGTTCCTAATCGCATTTTTAGCCCTACTGTAAGCCTCGTTCCATGTATTAATATTTACATTCTCCGAATTTACATTCTCCGCCGCCAATGCCTTAGCCACCGCGCGGCGGCGGGTTGGCGGTAAATTAGTGCTTTGTCCAAGTTGGGTATACACCTCATTAACAATTTGATGTTTCGATTGAAATGCCGCACGTCCCTTCTTGCTACGGTGGCGTTCTTCGTAAAATACGGCTACCTCATCAGGAGATACATTGGGCGCTGGGGGCTGGGGGGCATCCTCTTTACCATCCACCATCAACAAGCTACTATCCACTTCTTCTCTAGCTTCCTGCAGCTCAGCTGCTGGTCCCAAGTCTCCATCCCCTTCCTCTCCCGTCATCATCGCGCCACCCAGTAATTGTGCGGCTAATATGACCTCGCGCCCTACTTCCTGAACAGTATCAAAAATTTGTGCTGCAATGCCTGCTAAAGAGGAAACAAGAAAAGAGAAGCTGAAGGGGTCGATGGCGGTAGCCTTTGGCCCGTACGTGGAAGGGGAACTCAAATGAGTGTTTCCTCCACCACGACTATCAGAGCGTGCAGGTTGATCCATTCTGGCGCGCAAAGCTAAGGAGAGTCCCCCTTCAAGCCCTTCAACACTAACCCCTCTCGTTAGGCTCATTTTTTCCCAACCGTTAATTCTAACACGCTGCTGGTTGACTCTGGCCAGCCTGTCAACCAAGCGTCCTTTTTTATTTTCATTATCTCTTTCAGCTTTTAATTTTGTGTAACACTGCTCAAGCAAACACAGGGCATCGTAAACATTTTGCCAATTGGGCTTCTCTTTTCTTATTTCGGCATTGTAAATGGCCAAAAGTTTTTGTTCTTCATCAAATAAACCTTCCACTCTGTTTTTAACGACTTGTTGTTTAGCAGCTGTTCTCCCCTGTGTTTCCACAACATATTGAAATTTTTTAAAATTCAAAACCAGCAAGCCGTTACAAAGTTCATCATTTCTACCCGGCGCCCGGGCAAAGTTTTCAAGCTCTGTTACCAAATTACCATCTGCTGCTATACTTCCACAAGAAACCGTTTCCACAACAGCCTTATGCCCTCTGCCTTCTAAATTAATTATAAAAACATCCCAATTTCCTGATCTATTATCCTTAACCACTTTATACCCGGTTTGCGGCGGTATTTTATAACCTTCGGCCAAATACACATACACGGGGCCATCAGCTATTGACGCATCGTGAGGCACAAAAATATTTTTAAACGGGCTGGTTGTGTTTGTATCTAAGGGCCGATATTGTGTGCCGCTTATTTTCTGGTCATCAATACGAATGGGGGTCCTACCTAAATTTTTTTGATAGCCCTCAAACATTTGGTTTGTCTCAGTTAATCTGCGTGAACCACGGGGCCCAAAAGAACGAGCTTGTGCAGGGGCCAAAGCCACAGGAGATTCTTCAGGCATTCCGGCATCTTCCCCATCCATCATCCACCCACTATCCACTTCTTCTCTAGCTTCTTCCCCACCCTCCATCCCACCAGCCAAGGCCATCAGCAGCATCATCTTGTGCGCCAGGCCAGTTACATACGCCCAGGCTCCCTGCAGCACAGCGGCAAAGGGGTTAAAAAGTGAACAGATGGTGGGATCGGTAAGAATTAAAACACTTACTCCACCCATACTAACGCCCCCATTATTCTCCTCCGGCACACTTACACTGGGAGCAACATCTTGAAATCCCTCTCCTTCCCCTTCCATATCACCCCCTCCACCACCGGGAGGGACATAATTTTGCAAAGGATCAAAAATTAAAACACCATTCACATCCACGGCACCAACTCTTGTGATGTCTCTATCAAGAATACTGCCCTCTTTAATGGCCACAAAACGTACGGGGCGTGGAGGCTCTCCTGCATGGGTCACAAAAACCAGCACATCGTCGCCAAAAATGGCTACTGTCTCTTCACGGATAAGCGCGTCAAAATCATCGCCAGCCAGCACCAAACCATAACCCAACAAGTTTTCTCCCTGGTGCACCTGCAAACAATAAGTAGAGGGGTCTTTAAGCCACTCGGCGGCTACTTCATATATTTTTGTCAAATTAACGGCTTGTGGTGCAGTGGGATTGAGTTCTGTCAGACAAGTATCAAACGCAACGTTATTGAGGCTCACCCGCTTGTGGGAGGGAAATTGTGGATGAGGAGTGGCAGCAGCTTTTGTATGGTCAGCGTTAATAATAGGAGGACCTACGGTGTCGTCTACTACGGCGGTGTCGGGAAAAGTCAAGACCTCAGAAAATGGCTCTTGATCTGCATCAAAATGTTTTGGAGCTTGCCCGGGCATGAGAACCGTTACCCGGCCTGCGGGGGATGGAGCTGCTTGCGCCAATTGCATCAAGTCATCCCAATCGGCATGGGGGTTTTCTGTTTGTATAGCTTCAAATTGCTGCCGGGTGGGTGGGGTAATATTTTTCAACAACAATTCCGCCGCTATTAAAGTTAAGTCATCGGCTGCGGTAATATCATCAGGTACCTCATAACCAAGTTGCTGTAACTGCGCACGATAAGCAAGTACCGGATGCTGCATGGCTCTCGCATTGCGGGGGCTATCGTTATTTGCCGGAGGGGTTGAGGGTGGTTCTCCCTGCACCCTATTAATAACTGCCATTAGCTCACGTACAAAACCATTATCCCCCTCATACGTATAAACATAATAGTCACCTCTTCTTACCTCGTCATCTAAACCAAGTTTGCTCTGATCTTCCCTTGATATTGCCCTACCCACCGCCACTTGCGTGTTACCACCCGCAACCGATAGCGCCTTCACCAACATCACGGCATCCAAAGTGTCATTGCCTCTTGTGCCTACAACACTTAAATGAACGGGTGCTTGTACGGCAGCAGGCAAAGGTGTGGTGGCGGCTTGGGGATGTTGTTCAAACTTTGCATTGTCACCATATTTTTTTGTGTGAGCGGCTTGTACTTGAGCAACGGTATTCACATCGGCGCCATCGCCATAAACAGCTACGGCTACAGGTTTAGTTCTTCCTCGTGCGTCAGGTGAATCATTACTCTTAAGCCATGCCTCCACATAATCCAAACCAACAACACGGCCGGTAACGGGTGTAGCCCGTGCTTCTTCTGTTGCGGTGCGGATGGCGGCTTCAGTTAAAGCAGCCTGTAACTGAGTAACTGAAGTTTTTGGAGCGGCTGGCGGGGCCGGGGGTTTAGATGAAGGAGAGGCAGCAGCAAGCAGTTTTTCTCCACGTCCTTGCACTTCGGTGATGATTGCCATCATTTCGGCAACAAAGGGGGCATTGATATTGATACGTTGGTATGTGTAGCAGTATAAATCCTTACTGTTACGATCTTTGCCAATATAGTGTTTTTCTATTATTGTTAAACCAAGTATTTTTGCTTCGGCGTCGGTCAACAAATAATCCGAAACTATCTGCCCATCTTTTGCCGTACGATGCACAATTTTTATAAATGCAGCTCTCGCCAAAATGGGATCGAGCATATAAGCTGTACCAGCGTATATCACACGATCACATTGAGGAATGGCACTATCCAATAATTCGGCTGCAACGTCTTGCAAGTAACCTTTTATTTTTTGTCTTTCATCAGATTTAAGATTATAGGTATTAACTGTTACGCTTACATTTCTTCGATCACCTATGTTTACATCGCGGACTATTGTCCCTACAGGGGTAGCCCTATTAGATACGGCAGCAGCTCTTCTAACTGCATACGCATTAATCCCAAGCGCTTCATATCTTGTATCTCCCAAATAATCACCGGCTCTGTTCACATTACACAAAGGGATTATTCCAGGGTTATGAACAGCAGCAATCACTCGGTCATCAAAATCGCTCACATGCACACCCGAACTAGCATTCCCTGCAGCCAAAGCCCATACATCAAATGCCATAGGACACATTGATGACGCTTCAAGAGTACCATGGTTAGTTAATAGGTTTAATATTGTAAGGTTTACGCAGTGCCTTTGCTTATCTGTTATGTTCGCTGTATTAACCAGCCCACCTCCCACAATGAGTGTTTGAAAAGGTCTAGTATTCACATCCGCAGGTAGTCCCTGCAAAAACCTGAGAACAGCAACCATGGCAAAATCTGATTCTATAGTGGTATCACCCGGTACACCAAGTCGAGCCAAAGCGTGTTGTTTTTTTGCTTCTTGAGACAATCCACGCACCCAAGCGGTATAACGCGCTAATTGGTCTTTTCCTAAAGTTTCTCTCCATTCCCTTTCAGCGGCCTGAATATTATCCGGTATTGCAGCAGCATCACGCCTGTATCGATAGGGGCTATCGGTTCTTAATGACACCGCTATTTCTGCTGCTGTTAATAATTCACTCGCCACATTGAGCGTCCCATCCGTATTATCCAGCCGCGCATACGTATGCACCTCGTTATGAATGGTTTGGCGGATGCCATTGGGATTAGCGGTGTAACGTTCTTTAAACCCTTCACTCGTTAAACTGCCGTATTGGCGATGCACGTTTAACTCGTTGGCAAGAATTAGCGACACAATAGTGCCTTGAACTTCAGCGTAGGCGGTGGGGGA